>CAYWNI010000285.1:0-4325 GCA_964459525.1 uncultured Lentimicrobiaceae bacterium
TTCTTTGTAAGTTTTTCCATTCATTAACAGGGTGCGGCCTTTGTAGTCGACTTTAATGCTGCCGGCACCTGACACACAACACTTACCCATTCCTCTGGCAACAACAGCTGCGTGCGAAGTCATACCGCCACGTGCAGTTAAAATACCTTCGGCAGAATTCATACCAGCAAGGTCTTCGGGAGAGGTTTCGATGCGGACAAGAATTACTTTTTTGCCTTTGGCAGCCCAGTCTTCTGCATCTTCTGCATGGAAAACAATCTGTCCGGTGGCGGCTCCTGGAGAAGCTGGTAAGCCTTTCGACATTACTTTGGCGTTATTGATAGCTTCTTTGTCGAAAACGGGGTGCAACAGTTCATCAAGTTTTTCAGGGTTAACGCGCATAATCGCTTCCTCTTTCGTGATGAGCTTTTCATTGAGCATATCCATGGCAATTTTTACCATAGCAGCACCAGTTCGTTTTCCGTTACGTGTTTGTAGCAGCCATAAGCGTCCGTTTTCAATGGTGAATTCCAGATCCTGCATGTCGCGGTAATGATTTTCGAGTTGGTTCTGTGTATCGAACAACTCTTTGTACATTATAGGCATGGCTTCTTCGAGCGACGGGTATTTTGTGGCACGTTCTTCTTCACTTACCTGAGCCAGTTTAGCCCAGCGTTTTGAGCCCTCTTTGGTAATTTGTTGTGGAGTGCGGATACCGGCAACCACATCTTCGCCCTGAGCATTAATTAGGTATTCACCATTAAAGATGTTTTCACCTGTTCCGGCATCTCTCGTAAAAGCAACGCCGGTGGCTGAATTTAATCCCATGTTGCCAAATACCATGGCTTGCACGTTTACAGCTGTTCCCCATTCATCAGGAATACGTTCCATCCTGCGGTAATAAATAGCCCGGGGGTTCATCCAGCTGTCGAAAACTGCCATAACTGAGCCCCAGAGCTGTTCCCAGGGGTCGACAGGGAAGTCATGCCCTGTTTGTTTTTTAACGGCAGCCTTAAATCTTTTTACTAGTTCTTTCAGGTCAGCAACGGTAAGGTCGGTATCTAGCTCTACCTTTTTTTCTTCTTTCAGGTGGTCGATGATTTCTTCAAATGGATCAGCATCTTCTTTCGATACTGGTTTCATGCCCAAAACCACGTCACCAAACATCTGCACAAAGCGACGATATGAATCCCATGCAAAGCGCTCGTTTCCTGATTTTTTCGCGATGCCTTCAACAGCATCATCGTTTAATCCTAAATTCAGAACGGTGTCCATCATACCCGGCATCGAAGCACGTGCCCCCGACCTTACAGAGAGCAACAGCGGATTGTTTTTGTCTCCGAATTTGATGCCCATAATGTTTTCCAGCTCAGTAACAGCTAACTCAACTTCTTGCTTGATGGCTTTAACGGCAGCGTCTCTACCTTGCTCGTTATAAAGGGTGCAAATTTCGGTTGTGATTGTAAAACCAGGAGGAACGGGAACTCCGATTAAGTTCATTTCGGCTAGGTTGGCACCTTTTCCGCCCAAGAGGTTTTTCATGGTTGCATTACCTTCAGCCTTGCGATCGCCAAATAGGTAAACATGCTTTTTTTTCGACATTTTTTATCAGATTTTGTTAAATATTAACGGTCATTTTATTGAGGTAACAAAAGTACGAAAAAATGCATCTCACAGGTTTATAGGCTCTGGTCATATTATGCTAAATATTTATAACACGATATCATCGCGTGATTTATTTGCTCTACGCGTAGGGCGAAAACGTTTGCATAGGCCATTGCGATCATAGTCAGTGCTTAAAGTTGGGTTACGTTCTCATCGTTTGTGGACTATTCTTATTCCGTGTTTAGCATTTGATATTAGATATTCTGTATTTTTAATACTGCAAATATCCCAATAGTTTGATGTTATTTTAGCGGATAATTTTTATTCGTTATAAGGTAAAGAAGTGCCTTTATTTCCTAAGTTTGCGTCCTTATTAAAATGTACTCAAATGGGTGTTTTTCACAAAATTGGACTCAGGTTCGAAGATAAATACGAAATGGAACGGCGGGTGGCTTTGGTTCCCGATCATGTTAAGCTGCTTCATGAAAAGGGATTGGAATTTGAAGTTCGAAAATCAGCCAAACGTGTTTTTGCCGACAGCGAATATGAAAGGGTGGGGGCGCAAATTGTGGATCGTATACCCCATGCTGACATCATACTTGGTGTAAAGGAAATGCCCATCGATTACTTTCGTGAAAATACCACTTATCTTTTTTTTAGTCACACCATTAAGGGTCAGGAATACAACATGCCCTTGTTGAAAAACATGATGCATCATAAAATTAACCTTATAGATTATGAGCGTATTATTGATGAAGAGGGCAAGCGGTTGATTTTCTTTGGACGGTTTGCAGGTTTGGCCGGAATGATTAATTCCCTGTGGTCGGCAGGTCAACGGTGGCAGCAATTTGGTATAGAAACACCTTTTTCTAAACTCCAACAAACACATCATTATCCTTCGCTGGAAGCTGCCAAAGCTGTGGTGAAAGAAATTGCCATGGGGATTGAAAAATCAGGCTTGCCCAAAGAAGTTGAACCTGTGGTGGTCGGAATAACCGGATATGGAAACGTGGCCAAAGGCGCACAGGAAATTCTCGACATTTTGCCTGTAAAAAACATTACTCCAGACCAACTGCTCAACTATTCGAAAATCGGTTTCCCGGATAATAAGCACCTATACAAAGTAATTTTTAAAGAGAACGACCTTTCTACCCCAATTGAAAACGGCAAACCTTTTGAACTTCAGGAGTACTACAATTCACCCGAATTGTTTGAAAGCCAGTTCGAAAAGTACATCCCACACCTGACTATACTGATGAATTGCATGTACTGGGACGATCGGTATCCGGTAATCGTTACCAAAGATTATTTGTCCAAATTGTATGCCGAAGGTCAGCCCAAATTGTTGGTCATCGGCGATGTTACCTGCGATCCAGATGGCTCAATCGAATGCACCCATAAAGGAACCGAAATAGAGGATCCTGTTTTTGTTTACAATCCAATTACCCGTAAACCAACAATGGGATTTAAAGGCGAAGGCATTCTGGTGATGGCCGTGGACATTCTGCCCAGCGAGTTGCCTCGCGAATCATCGCAAACATTTTCGGATGCCTTGGTGGACTTTATTCCCGAGTTGGCAAGTGCCGATTTCAGTGTTTCGTTTGAACATTTGCAAATTCCAGCACCGCTAAAACGTGGTATGATTTTATATCACGGACAATTAACCCCTGATTACCAATATTTAAAAGATTATATTAGCTAACAAGGCTTCGCAACTTACAAAAGCCAATTAATTTATTCGATATGAAGAAAGTTTTGATTTTAGGCGCCGGACTATCTACAATAAGCCTGATTAAGTATTTATTAAAAAACGCTGCTGTTTACGATTGGCAGGTTATCGTTGGTGATATTTCTGAAAAAGCAGCCAGTGAAAAAATAAATGGAAACCCTTTAGGTAAAGCCATTCGGTTCGATATCAAGGATGAATCAGCCAGCAAAAAATGTATTCAAGAGTCCGATGTCGTCATTTCAATGCTGCCCGCTTTTATGCATCAGTTGGTAGCCGAAAAATGCATTGAATTTGGAAAACCAATGCTAACGGCTTCTTATGCGACCGATGAGATTAAGAAATTGAGCGAAAAAGCTGAAAAAGCTGGAATTCCTATTTTTATGGAACTTGGCGTTGATCCTGGAATTGATCATATGTCGGCAATGAAAGTAATCAACCGCATCAAAGAATCTGGAGGTGAATTAACTTCTTTTTACTCATTTACAGGTGGTTTAGTTGCTCCTGAATACGACAATAATCCCTGGAACTACAAGTTTACATGGAATCCGCGCAATGTGGTGATGGCCGGAAATGGCGTTTCGCAGTACATCAACAATGGTCGATACAAGTATATTCCTTACCATCGTCTTTTCGACCGGGTTATTGAACGAAGCATTTTAACTTTTGGCGATTTTGAGGTTTATCCCAACCGCGATTCACTGAAATATCGTGAAATATATGGTCTTAAAGATATTTCGTCGATGTTTCGTGGAACAATAAGAAGGCCTGGATTTGCCAAAGCCTGGAATGTTTTTGTAACATTAGGCTGCACAGATGATTCATATCGACTTGAAAATTCTGAAAACATGAGCTACCGTGAGTTCATAAACGCATTTCTAAAATACCAGCCCGATGTGCCGGTCGAAATAAAACTTCAGTCATATTGCAAAGATGCTGCCGACCCTGTTGTTTTTGAGAAATTAAAATGGCTTGGGATCTTCAGCGACAGAAAAATTGGTTTGAAAAATGCAAC
>CAYWNI010000286.1:0-4316 GCA_964459525.1 uncultured Lentimicrobiaceae bacterium
AGCGATTACACCCGTTGATTAGCACTTCTTAACAGCTGGCAGGGCGGGCAGACCCGTTTGTTTTGACTATGGTTTTTTTGCCCCCGCATCCCTATCGGGGATTTTGCCTAAACAAAAAAGTAAGTGCCAGTCCGGCACAAGGACATTCTAAATCGTGGATCGTTGATCGTGAATCGTGAATCGAGGATTTGACTCGTCACTTGTAACTCCCCCTGAAGCCCATCTGCTAAATCCGCTCAATCCGCCTGCCCCGTAGGGAGGAACGACCGTATCGGGGATGATAAAAACCTCCCCCGAAGCGTAGCTTCATTAATTCGTGACAATAAAAAATTCGTGATACTTCGTGTAATTCGTGGACAAAAAACCGCCGCTCGTTATAAGCGAAGACCCCCCCCAACTTAAGGCACTTAAAACTTTAGTCACTTGTAACTTCTGAATAGGGGATAGGAGTTAGGGGTTAGGTGATCGTTCTTAATCCAAACTTTAGTCACTTTTAACTTTAGTCACTTTTAACTTTTAACTTTAGTCACTTGTAACTTCCACGAACTCCGACACCTCCTCCCACAACCGATGCGTCGGCAACCCCATCACATTAAAATAAGACCCACGAATACCTTCAATGGCCACATGGCCAATCCACTCCTGAATGCCATAAGCACCAGCTTTGTCGAAAGGTTTGAAATGCGTTACGTAATAATCGATTTCCTCTTCCGAAAGCTCCTTGAAAACAACTTCCGTACTTACTGAAAACGTATGACTTTTTTCGCTCGTTAGCAATGTTACCCCAGTAATCACCCGATGTCCCTTACCCGATAAAAAACGCAACATTGCTTTAGCATCTTCGATGTCAGTAGGTTTGCCAAGTATCCTGTTGTCAGCCACCACGATGGTATCGGCTGTTATCACCAATTGGTTTTTCTGAATGTCCGAAACAAACAGCTCCGACTTCTGCTGGCTTAAAAAACCCGCTATCTCCTCAATTTCCAAATCTTCCGGGAAAACCTCCTCTCCGGTTCTCACCTCAACACGAAAATCAATCCCCATTTCGCTAAGCAGCTCCTTACGCCTCGGCGAACCTGATCCTAAAATAATCTCGTAATCGTTTAGCTTGTCAATCAAATACATCAGCTTTCAAAATAAAAAAACACCATCGAAAAAACACCCATCAGCATAAGTACTTTGCTTAATGTCGAAAGCCTGCTGTAATTCTGCTTTTCTTCAGAACGGTGGAGCTTGACCAGCATCCAAAACATCATCAAAGCCATCAACACAAACCAAATTGCCAAAACAACATAACCCGACCGATAAAAAGACCATGTTACCCAAATCATCCCCGCAATGGTGATATAACCTGTAATCAACGCAACAACCCTTGCCACAATTGTTCCAAAAGCCACAGGCAGGGTGCGACAACCAAACCGGTAATCGCCGCCATAGTCCTCCAAATCTTTTACCACTTCCCTGAAAAGGGTGACTAAAAATGCAAAAGCAGCGTAAATAAGGACAACCCGTGTAATGAAAGGAAACGACAACTGAACGGAAGCAAAAACCTCCGCCTGATTGCTTAGCGCGAAAAAACTAAAAAGCCACACCAACCCAAACGACAGGCTGCTCAATGCTGCTACCACGATATTGCCCACGAGCGGCTGGCATTTGTATTTTTGTGAATAAAACCACAACAATCCGGCAGAAAATAGAAAAATAAGACTGTAGTTGATTTGTTGCAGTTGATATGAAAATAAAGTGCCGAGTGCCAGACCCATGATGGTCGTAATCCAATACAACCTCGTGGCAATTTGGGTGGAAATTCCTTCGCCAACTACATTTTTCCCCGGCTTGTTTACCGAATCGGGGTTGATGTCTGCAATGTCATTAATAATGTATCCGCCTGTGGTAATGAGCACTACCGATGCCACCAGCATAAGAAACGCCCAAAGACTAAGACCGGCAGCGAAAATTGTCCTGCCCAGCAGTGGGTGGATAACAAATGCGAGCATGGCAGTCATGGTGGCAGCAACCACCAACAAATTAGGCCACCTTACCAGATGCAAAATATTTTTGATCATGCGTTTTGCTTTTACCAGAAAAAAGATTCATCCGTCATCCATTTTCCCTGCACTTTGAGCACCTGTTCGATGATGTCGCGCACGCAGCCTTCGCCCCCTTTTTTATCGGAAATATAAATAGAAACAGATTTGATTTCTTCAGCTGCATCAGCAGGGCAAACAGGTACGCTCACACGCTTCATTACCTGGTAATCAGGAATATCGTCGCCCATATACACCACCTGATCGGGGCGGATGTTGTTGGCGGCGATAAACTTCTCAAAAGTTTCGAGCTTGTTTTTTACACCCAAATGCACGTGCTTTACGTTCAATGTTTCGAAACGGTTTTCCATGGAGCGTGAAAATCCGCCCGAGATAATAGCTACGTTATAGCCCAGTTTTACAGCCAGTTGCAACGCATAACCATCTTTCACGTTGGCTGAGCGCAAGGGGTGGCCTTCGTGTAGCAAGATAAGTGTGCCGTCGGTCATTACGCCGTCGTAGTCGAATATAAAGGTAGTTACCTCTGATAACAATGCCTTGTAGTTACTCATGGTATTTTTTAATGATGTGATCTGTAATCAGTTGATATATTTCGCGGTAGTGCGGAAATTTGTCGAGCAGTTCCAAGTGCCGTGTCATAGTGAGGTCGTCGTTGCGGCGTGCCGGCCCGGTTTGTGCTTCGGCGGGTTTCATTTCCATAACCTTGGATGCCGTTTCCCGGATGAGCGGCAGCAGCAAGTCGAATGACAGCTCATGGTTGTCGAGGATGTCGTGTGCCATGCCGTAAAGCATGTTGGTAAAATTATTCACCATCACGGCTGTCAGGTGCAGGATTTCCCTTTCGGGAGAACTGATAGCCACCACCTTATTGCTTATTTTGTAGGCCAGTTGGGTTAGTTTACCGAAAGTTTCTGCGTCATTGCTTTCAATACACATTGGCACATTGCTGAAATCAACAATGCGCTGTTTTGAAAAAGTTTGCAGCGGATAAAAAACACCCGTTTTGGCGTTTCCCACCTGCAACTTATCCAAACCCACGATACCCGAAGTGTGGGCAATAATAGCGCTTCCAGGAGAAAGCTGTGCGCAAACTGTACTTACCTGATTGTCGGGAACACACAATAAAATCAAGTCGGTGTCGGTAGAAAGTTCTTGTAAGCTAGAAGCGATATGGCAGCCAAAAGAAAGGGAAAATGTTTTGGCATGCGCTTGCTGAGGTGAGTAAATATCAATTATACGCACCTGCGCTTTTGTCAATACCCTGGCGAGGTGTGTGGCTACATTGCCTGTACCCACCATGCTAATGCGCCGTATGTCGCTAAGTTCAAACATAACTAAAAGTGGTCTCTGACTTCTTTTTTCAACGCGTTTAGTGCTTTTTCGATGGGGTCGTTGCCCGCATTAAAACCTGAAGTTAACAGGTCTTTGGCCATCAAAGCAGCTTCGTCAGAAGTCTTGAAACGCGACGCCGAAGTGTTGATCAGGCGGGCGACCTCTTCCTTGGCTGCCTTAACCAATTCCCAAGCGTTATCGCCAATATAAAGTTGCTGCGACATGTTGTGCTCGTATTCTTCGCGGATGTTACGCAGCAGTGCCGACTGAAAATCAGCAACTTTTTGCCCTGGTGCTATCGACCGTTTTATCAAATTCGGTGGGTTCACACGCTCCAAAAAAAGCACCATGCGCTCGTAAGCCTGTAGTTTTAAAGGAATCAGCACTTTTTGGCTGCTTTGTTTTTTGTCGATGTCCAGTTTTAATCTAGCAAGATCTTGCTCATCTTTCAGGTAATTTAGCTGTTGGCGGTTTCCCTTAAGGAAAAAATACAACATAACATACACTGCACCAAGCAATATCAGCGAAGGAAGGGTGTATTTGATAATTTCTGCAATCATAACCGTTCATATTTATTTGCACCACAAAGTAACAACATTTTTTCTTTCTTTTTTATTGCCAATCAAGCTCCCCCCACTTCCCAACCCTTCCTGTTTTGCTTTGTTAAAATATTCACAGTAAACCTATAGCTGGGATAGATAATTCGCTATATTTGCTTTTTAAAAAAAATATTACAGTGAACAGCAGCATACTTTCATCACGGATTTTAAATCTTACCGAATCGGCTACCCTCGAAATGACGCGACTTAGCCGTGAATTACAAAGTCAGGGCATCGACATCATCAACCTCAGCATTGGCGAACCCGATTTTAACACCCCTGATTTTGTTAAGTTAGGAGGCATTGAAGCCATCGTCAACAACGTTACAAAATACCC
>CAYWNI010000287.1:0-4306 GCA_964459525.1 uncultured Lentimicrobiaceae bacterium
TTTTGAATGGGTTGAGAAATACGCCAACCGTTTTGAACAGATTGCTGCTGCCGACACCATCACCGATCAGGTTTGGGAAAAGGTTACCAAAGCCGCCAAAAACACACCTGAAACCAACAAGTACACAGGTACATACGAAGACCCTTGGTTTGGAAAAGTTGACATTTATGCAGAAGGAGATGAGTTGTGGTTTAAATCGCAACACTCACCACGGCTGAGAGGCCGCATGTTTTTCTATCAGGCCAACACCTTTGCCATACGCTGGGATTACCACGACATGAATGCCGATGCTTTCGCCATTTTTTCGCTCGACGAAACAGGCCATGCTGAATCAATCAGGATGAAAGGGATAAGTCCCAACATCGATTTCAGCTTCGACTTCCACGATTTAAACCTGACAAAAATAGCTGAGTAAGATGAAAAGCGCGACAGCCGCCGAGATTAAAAAGGAACTAAAACAACGATCATCAGTCGAGTTGGTTGACGTCTGCCTGCGACTTTCTGCACTCAAAAAGGAGAACAAAGAACTCCTCACATACCTGCTATTCGATGCCAATAATGAAGACGCCTTTATCGAAAGCATAAAGATCGAAGTTGATCAGATGTTTTGCAACACCTCCACATCCAATTATTATACTGCCAGGAAAAATGTGCGTAAAATATTACGTGAAGTAAAAACCTATATCCGTTTCTCAAAGAAAAAAGAAACCGAGGTAGAGTTGCTGATCTATTTCTGTGGGCTGATGAAAGAAATGAGGCCATCGATAAGAAACTGCCCTGTGCTCGATAACCTTTTTAAGCGACAGGTACTTGCTGTGCGCAAAGCTCTACAGTCGCTGCACGAAGACCTGCGTTTCGACTACGAACAGGAATTAAACCGCATTTCTATTCATGGTAGCAACACTTAAAACAGAAGCCGACAGAGTTGATTCTTGTTGACAGAAGAAGAATCGTGTCAAAACCAATCTTCACCCTGGTAAAACTATGACACAAAAAAAGCTCCCTAAGCAGAGAGCATTTTTACGCCTGTCATCAACCGACAGTGAGAGTTAGAGTCGTATTCGCTGCGTTGCCGATTCCTTTTTACGAATGAGCTGGATATAATAAACACCGGGCTGCTTGGCGCTAAGATCAATCGTGGCTTGATAAACATCACCTACTAGCTCAACTTTTTCTGAAAACACCCTGTCGCCAAAAAAATTGTAAACATCAACCCTCACCTTGCCGACATTATTTTTTGGCATAAAGCGCAGAATTACAAGCCCATTCTGATTATTGATGTCAAGAAGCTGCAACGACAACTTATCCGGCTGATCTTTGATGCCTGCTTTTCTTAACTCCTGCTGCGACACTGAACTGGGCTCATCAGTTCCACCTTTAAAATGGCCATGTTTTGGGCGGTTTGGTTTGCGAGGTGGAGGCGGAGGAAGACACTCCCAATTTATGTTGTCGGTATCAGCAGAAACCTCAAAATCATATTCCAATCTCTCAAAACGCCTAGTCGCATCCCTCCTATGCCGGTTTAAATTTTCATGCAATGAGTCCAGGTGCTCAACACGAAACCCAAATTCCTGTTCATTACGGTCAATGCCTCTCCAACGATGCGCTGCTCTCTTCTGTTTTGGATGATTTACAAAAACCTCCCTATTTCCATTCTCATCAGTAAAAACCATCACTTTATGCTCACCCCTCCTTCCGGATATGTTCTCCCCAACAATCTCAATTTTTTCAAACGTGGCATTGCTTAAAGAATCCAACCCCATAGATTCTTCAATAATAAATTCAATATCATCTTCGGTACTGCCAAAGGTGGTGATCACTGTGTCGGTAACGGTTGTATTTCCAGCAACAGTTTTTACTATTTTCACCTTTACTATTTTTTCAACCTCGCCCTGAGCCAAAAGAATAAATGGCGCAATCAGGATGAGTACAATCATGTGGATTCGATTCACTTTTTTCATTTCTATGTTTTTTTAAGTACACGACAAAGCTAGACCAGAGACCTTTCCGCAAAGGTTAAGCGCGGTTAAAAAAGGTTAACGTGAGGTTAAAATTACAACTATATGCTTATAGATTCATTAGCTTTGCTACAATTATATAAAAAAAGAAGTTGAAAGAAAGATTTACACTGATTGTCATTTTAATGTCACTTAGTTTAGCTGGCATCATATTTATTCAGACGCTTTGGGTACGTCATGCCATAAAACTTGAATCATCTCGTTTTGAAAAATCAGTATATGAGGCTTTGCGCGAGAGTGTTGTCAACTGGCAGCGGTTTGATCGCTTTTCATTTATCAACAAGAAGCTTGACCTGCCACCTCCACCTCCTCCGCCAGCCGCAAGGAAAAGCAGAGAAAACGCTGCTAGGCGAGAGAGACGCGTAAAAACCGAAAGCGTTCAGAACAGAATAAACAGAAGAAAAATACATTTAAACGATAGTTCAACAAGAGAAACCATTGAATATCACTTTAATTATAATACGGAATGGTTGCCGGATGAATCGACTGAAACTGAAATTAGAGTACATACTACTGATGGCAAGAACACACTCGTTTTATCGCGAAATATAGACAGCTTACAGGTTCAGGTGAATAGATTTCACGATAGTATCGAACAAGAAAAGGCCCGTCTCATTGAGGAAAAACTGGAGCAGTTTAACGAAAACATGGAAGAATGGGTAGTGGAATACAACTTCGACATTAGCGAAATGCTCACAAATCGGCCTACAAAACGACTTGACACTTTGCTTAAGACTGCGTTTTCTGCGCATGGCATAACCATACCTTTCGAGTACCAGATCTTGCGCCAGAATGCTGACTCAACAGAGATAATCCTTCCAGCAAGAAGCCCTGGATTTGAAAACATCGAAGCATATCAAATAGTGCTTTTCCCAGACAGCTTCTTTAGAAACAATATCTTTCTAAGTGTAGCTTTTCCAGACAAAAACAACTTTGTCTTTAAATCTGTTTTATGGCTTTTTACCGGAAGCGTGCTGTTTACACTAATCATTCTATCCACATTTTGGCTAACGATTTACTACATGGTCAGGCAAAAGAAAGTCTCCCAGATCAAGACAGATTTTATCAACAACATGACACATGAGTTCAAAACACCCATCGCAACAATAGGTCTGGCGGGCGATGCTTTGCTTTCACCAAAAGTGTTTTGCAGCGCTGAACCCACGAAGTATTATCTCGAAATAATAAAACAGGAAAACAAACGCATGAACATCCAGGTAGAAAAGGTACTACAGGCAGCGTTGATCGAAAAGGGGAATCTACACTTCGAACCCGAATGGGTAGATGCTCATCAGGTTATAATGCATACCACCGACAAATTACAGCTTACTGCCCAACAAAAAAAAGGTAGAATTACCACGGTATTGCGGGCCAGTTGCTCCTTTCTACTTGCCGATGAAATACACTTTACTAACTTAATGAATAACCTGATTGACAACGCATTGAAATATTGCGATAAAGAACCGGAAGTCGTGGTTGAAACATTTAATCAGCAGGACAATCTGGTCATACGTGTTGCCGACAACGGTATTGGTATGAGCAAAGAAATAATGCGTCATATTTTCGATCAGTTTTACCGCAAACCAACCGGAAACATCCATAATGTAAAAGGATTCGGGCTAGGGCTAAACTATGTAAAAGCTATTGTTAGCTCAATGAACGGGAGCATTCAAGTAACCAGTGAACCTGACAACGGCAGTATTTTCATCCTCAAATTCAATTGTCAAAGAAATGAATAAATTAAACAAAATATTGCTTGTTGAAGACGACCTGAATTTTGGGGCTGTGCTAAAGAGTTACCTCGAACTCAATGATTTTGAACTTACTTGGGTGACAGACGGAGCAGATGCTTTCGGTGTTTTTTCAAACAGCGAATTTAATCTGGTTCTTTTAGATGTAATGCTACCTCATACCGATGGTTTTTCAATAGCAAAAGAAATTCAAGCCTCGGAAAAAAACACGCCCATGATTTTTATTACGGCCAAAACATTACGTGAAGATATTGTGACGGGCTACAAAATCGGGGCAGATGATTACATAACAAAACCATTTGATTCTGAAATACTGCTTTTTAAGATTAAAGCCGTCCTCAATCGACAGGCGCATGGCCACTCAGATAAACGCAGAGACATGAGCAAACTCGGTGTTTTTATTTTTGATTTTCGATCGCGTTCACTAACCAACTCGAACAACAACAAAAAGCAATCGCTAACGCCTAAAGAAAGTGAGTTACTAAAAATGTTGATGGAAAAACAAGGAGAACTTCTCCTCAAGGTTGATGCTTTAAA
>CAYWNI010000288.1:0-4287 GCA_964459525.1 uncultured Lentimicrobiaceae bacterium
GTTAGAACCACCGTATTATACGCACTATCGGAGGAGAGTGTTTCCAGAAAGTAGTTATAGGTTTCATGAAAATAAGCGGCTTTCACTTCTGTGATTGCGCTAGCGGCCTTTTTTTTCCAACCAAAAACGGTACGTGAAGTAAAATCATTTTGATTTTCTTCTTGAAGCTTATATACATTGGTCATAATAGGCGATAAATCTCTGGCCGACCATTGATTCCAGCTTACGACAAACAGTTCCTGATTTGGGGCAATTTTAAACGTAAAAGCCTCAACAAAACCGGTATTAGCAAATCCGGCTTGCTTTTGCTTCATGGTTTCGGCAGGCAGCAGGGCGTTATTGTAATAACTGAAATTATTGGCTGAAGTCTGAACGAATGCCTTGGTGGTGCTTGTAAAATTTTTACCCCCCAAATTAACAGACAACGAACTCATATAAGTCTCAAAACTCCCAACAGATTGCTCAAATTGCAGGCTGTTTTTTTCATTTCTTTCGGTGAGATTACTCAAACTAACCAATCCACCAAATGCGCCACCAGAAAGCATCAAGGTTGCCCCACCCGTGTTGATTTCAGCGCTGGAAAACAGGGTATTGGGCACAAGCGAGAAATCGACCTGTCCGAGCATGGGCGAGTTTACCCGGAATCCTTCCCAAAGCAATTGTGTGTGTGCGGCAGCCAACCCCCGAAATGAAACAGTAGACAGCGTTCCACGACCATACGATTTTACATAAACCGGGGCGAGTGCCGAAAGGGCATCGCCCAAATCCTGCTGACTAAACTCTCGCATTTCCAACGAGTCAATTGTTTGAGTTTTGGACGTAATTATATGACTGGCGTGGTAATCCACAACTTCAAACTCCAACAGGTTTAGCGTATCGAAAATAGCCTGTGCTTGCAATTGACCAACAAAGACCAAAAACAGCCAAAACAAAATGATGTGTTTAACATCTTTCATCAATACTTTCTATTGTTTAATCATTTTCAAATTATACCATACCTCTTTAACCAAGCAACGCACCACATACAAGCCCGGTGGCCAGTCGGAACAACGAACCTCATCTCCAAAATAGTCTGATGAATACCAGACAACCTGCCCGTTTGTTGACAAAACCATCATCTGTGTAATGGGAATGTTAGCGCTCAGAGAAAAAACATCATTGGCTGGATTCGGAAAGAGATTTAACTGCAAGGCCGACACCATTTCATTAATGCTTGTATTATTCTGATTGTGAATTACGCCGATGGCATCCAAGTCAAATCCACCTGTTTCAAAAGGCGTTGGCCAGGGATCATTTATCGTGTTGCCGTTTGAGTCGAAAGATGCAAAGGCTGTTTGTACACAGCCCACAACATCAACAATACGCACCGCAACAACATGATTCACATCAAGTTTTGAATTGGATTTTAGAACTTCCAAATCGAAAGGAACTCCAAATCCCCCTCTATATTTACCAGCCAACAGGTTAATGTGGGTAGCATCAATAGTTCCAAAAGTTGAGATCTGCTCTTCGGTAGACGTATATGAAACAGCCGGAAATCGCACAAAATCAGCGCCATTAGAGCTTACCTCAACAAAAGCAAGTTCTAAAAAAGCATCATCGAATGAATTCTCAAAAACAGCAAAATCCCATCCTAGGCCGTTTGCCAGTGGCACATCGAAATAACAGGTAATTTGTCCTTTGTCGCCAAGGCTCACGGCGGCATTGTTGGCTGCGTCCAAGGCATCTTCAGCTACACCATACGATGCGACACCTATTGCTGTGTCGGCGATATTCATCCAGCCCCGCTGAATTTCTACCGCAGAAGCCCAATCAACAAAAATGGAACTGTCAGCTTTTATGGCCGTGGAACCTTCAACACCAGTGGGAGGAGGAAACTGCGCCATTGCTGGCGCATTCCAAAATAACAACAAAACCATGAAAAGGGGAAATACAGATTTAGGCTTCATTCGTATCTAAGATTGTAAATTCATGCTTATTATCTTACCATTATCTTCACCAGTCCGTAATTCATTTCACCCATTATGGTGAATAAATACAAACCTGAGACTGGTACATTTAGTTCTAGCTTTACCTCCGTTTGATCTTGATGAAGACTTCCCGACAGTAGACTTTTACCCTGCACATTTGTTAACGACCAATGGCCACCAGCAAATGATTCTGGAATTGTTATAGTGCTCTTGTCAATTGTTGGGTTTGGCCAAGCACTTAAGGCAACCGTAGGGAACTGTTCATCAATACCAACTGAAATACGGTAGTCGAGAGCAATAGCCTCAGCAGAAATCCCAGCCTCAAAAGTAGTAATCAGCTCGCCATTCATATTGTAAACCAGTCCAACGCCTTGGGTAGCATAATCGGTTGTGGTAACAAAAAAATCATTGTTTAAGGTGTCCATTATTGCAGCCGCAATTGACATCGCAGGAGGCACAACAATGGAGGCATTTACCATTTCCATGTTGGATAGGTTAATTTCTCCAATGCCGCCATCGACAACTAAATACAATGATTGATCACTTAAACCGGCGGCTTTCGATAAAGCATGCTGAAACAGATAATGGGTTTTTTCGGAGAGCGACTGGCTTATAACAGTAAGATAACCTGTTGTTGCTCCCCAAGCAGAGGCATTAACTGAAACAATATGGTCGTTGTAAAGAAAAAGGTTTGAAATGCCGGCAGCCTGCACGCCCAAATCTACCTCCTTTAGCAAAACAAGCTCATCCATATCAACCATAGCAATTTTTCCGGAAGTGCTTGTCCAATCTCCAGGAACAGCCAAATACAATACGTTGTCAACCACAAGCATGTATGACGCTTCGCCCGAGATGTCTTCAATCGTTTTTACAAAGCTTAAATCATCGGCATTAAAAGCACGGAGGTAGTTTTCGGTTACGGGGTAGGCAAAAGAAGCCATAAGCTTGTCGCCAACAACTTTTAATTTATTCACGCCCAATGCTTCTACAACAGCCACTTGTTGGTAGGTGACTGCATTAAATTTGGCCAGTGAATCCTGTGCCGCCACATAGATGTAATCGCCATGTACAATTACATCTTGAACACTTTGCGTGTAAACCGTTCCAAAACTGAACGATTGCCCTAAAACGGGGTTATAAGAACTCACTGTAACAAAATCATCAGGATCGCTGTAGGCACCGCCAGCACCAACAAGTACTTGTTTCAGCACATAGTGCTGCCCAAAAATTTGAGGAGACAATAGCAGCAAGATGGCTGCAAAAATCAAAAAATAAAAATTTTTCATTTCTTAAAGTATTAAGGTTTAATAATTTATTAACCTCAAAACTTCACAGGAAAATAGTAGACAAAAATCAATTTGACATACCACGCTTTTGTCCCGAAAGCTTTGATCATCCAAACAACACAGGCAGGTCTTCTGACTTTACTCACTCCTGAGGCCTTCCCAACCGCCATTGGCGATCAGTGACCGGGTTTCAGGAGCTCAAAAACGAGCTTACAGCAGCGGGAACTGTACAGGACTTACACCTGTTTCCCTATTATGTCACTTTATCAGGTCTGATAATCGGACACCCATATCGTTGGCAAATGTATATAAAAAACTACCAACACGTTGCGCCAACAAAAAAAACCTCAACATGTTGCATAAACACTTTTTTCCAGTATATTTGACATTCTTGTTCTTCCAAAAGAAGAAGTGCGTATAATCTATTCACAAATCAACCAAAAAATGTCATGAAAGAAGTAAAAAAACTAGGTCTTATCGGAGCCATTTTTTTAATTGTATCGAGCTTGGCCGGAAGCGGCATTATAGCCCTACCGCAGCAACTGGCCCAAACTGGGTCGATCACATTAGTCTCTTTTATTCTAGTTACTTTTGGGGCGCTGTTTCTGACGTTGGTATATGTGCGAGCAGGTAGCAGGTTCGACGATCCTAGTCCGACAGCATTGGCTACTTATGTAAGCCCAATTCTAGGAGCAAAGAGTGGTTTTTTCTACGTTTACGGAAACCTGATCTCAAATGTCTCCATTTTAATTGCAGGACTCGGATACCTTGAGATTTTTGTGCCAGAACTTAATCATTCCTTTTTTCTGGGGATCACAGTTATCATTCTCATTTGGGTATTTATTTTGCTTTCATTGCGCGGTGTGGGCATCATTACCAAAATTGTCTCGCTTACTGTTACCCTGTTGCTTATCTCTGTGGTTATAACATCGACAGCAGGATGGTTAGATTTCGACATTGCCATTTTTAAAGACAACTGGAATGTGAGCGGCAAAACTCCTGGAAATGCAATCATGTCAGGGTTTGCTATT
>CAYWNI010000289.1:0-4285 GCA_964459525.1 uncultured Lentimicrobiaceae bacterium
GCTCCCCACATTGGCATATTGTTGAATGTTTTTCCTGAGCACCTGGATTATTTTTCGGAGATGGAAAAATATGCTCATGCCAAAAAAAACCTTTTTGCGTTCCAACAAAAAGAGGGTTTGTTGGTTTTACCTCTATCGATGAAAACTTTTGTTGATACTGCTTGTTCTAGGTTGATAACTGTTTCGGCTGATAACATTGCGTCAGATGCAAGGTTGGATGGTGCGCAAGGGTTGTTCTTTAAAGGAATAAAATTTGATCATGTTAAATGGCCTTTGAAAGGATTGCACAATAGATTGAACGTCCTGATGGCTATATCTGCAGCTAGCGAAACGAATCTTGAGGTTGTGAAAATGATTAAGGTTTTGCCTGAATTCCGGCCTCTTCCTCATCGTCTGGAATATTTGGGAGAACATGCAGGAATTACCTACTATAACGATAGCATAAGTACTGTTCCTGCGTCGGCCATGGCAGCTGTTGAATCGCTCGATAATATCGGGACCATTATTCTAGGTGGCTACGACCGAGGATTGGATTATCAAGAACTTGTTGTTTTTCTGATGAATTCTGAGATTGAATCTTTTGTTTTTGTTGGAAAGTCGGGTATGCGCATGATGGAGTTGTTCGACAAAGCCAGAAAACCTAATTTGTTCTGGTTCGATACTTTTCCGAATGCAGTTAAAAAGGCCATTGCTGTAACCAAACCGGGAAAAATCTGTTTGTTGTCGCCTGCCTCTGCCAGCTACGATGAGTTTCATAATTTTGAACACCGTGGCGACACCTTTAGGCAGCTGGTTTTGACCTATCCCAAAAAATAATTACTGTTCCTCCTCCAATAGCACAAAAATGCTGTTGTTTTTTGTAGTTTTGCCCATGCCTGCAGCAAAAGAGTCTGGTTATGTTAAAGTCCTTATTTGTCCAGAATTACGCATTAATTGACCACCTGAAGATTGATTTTTCAGCTGGGTTTTCTAGTATTACCGGGGAAACGGGGGCGGGTAAATCGATTTTGCTTGGCGCTCTTGGACTCATTTTGGGAAACCGTGCCGATTTAAGTGTGCTCAAGGACAAAGATCAGAAATGCATGGTGGAAGGAGTTTTCGATGCTTCAGAGCTGCAATTAGAAGCCTTTTTTCATGAAAATGACCTTGATTTAGAGCCTGTAACCACTGTTCGTCGCGAGATTTCGTCCGCTGGAAAATCACGGGCGTTTATCAACGATACTCCTGTTAATCTTCAGCAGCTCAAAGAACTGGGCATGTTTCTGGTTGATGTACACTCGCAACACGAAACCTTACAACTTGGTGATGCGGCTTTCCAGATGGAAGTGTTGGATAGTTTTATCCATCGATCGGAATTGCTGATAGCCTATTTGCGCGAATACAATAAATACAAGGAGACCACGACTCATATTGAGCAATTACAAAAAAAGCGCAGCGATATCCAAAAACAAGAAGAGTTACTTCGGTTTCAGTATGAGGAATTGAGTGCAGTTGATTTGAATAGTGAGCGCTTTACTCAGATGGAAGACCGACTCCAGTTTTTGGCTCATGCCGAGGAAATAAAAAATGCCCTGTCGCAAGCGCAGTCTTTGCTCGATGAAGGTGAAACCCCAGTTGTTGAATCTGTCACGCAGATTGTCAGGTCGTTGGAGAAAATCAAGACTGTTTTCCCTGCTGCCAACGCTCAAAGCCAGCGCTTTCACTCTGTTGCTATCGAGCTCAAAGATTTGCTTTCAGAGATTCAAACACAGTTATTGGATACAGATTTTGATCCTGGTGAGTGGGAGTTACTGACCCAGAAAGTGGATAGCGTTAATAAACTAATGTTTAAACACCACTTATCAGGTATTGAAGGGTTAAATCAGTTGAAGGAGTCAATTGAAATACAGCTTCAGGGGTTAGATCAGTTAGATGACGAAATTTTGCAAAGTGAGAAAAAACTTAGTTTGGTTCGACTGGGTATTCGGGCTAAGGCCAACGAATTAAATCATGAACGCACAAAGCATGCTACCGTTTTTTCAAATCGGGTTCAGAAAATTTTACCCTCTCTGGGCATGAAAGAAGCTGTTTTCAGTGTTAAAGTGGAGCGAATTTCAGACTATAACGAGAAAGGTAATGATAAAGTAACGTTTTGGTTTAGTGCAAATAAAGGGGTAGTTCCAGGCGAGATTTCGCGCATGGCAAGTGGGGGTGAGCTATCTAGGCTAATGTTGGCAATAAAGTCATTGGTTACAAAAGAACAGATGCTTCCAACTGTAATTTTCGATGAAATTGATACAGGCGTCTCTGGTGATATTGCTGGCAAAGTAGGCGCGATGATGAAGAATATGGGAGCTCACCACCAAGTAATTGCCATCACACATTTACCCCAGATAGCTGCTGCGGCCACCCTCCATTTTAAGGTTTTTAAAACGACAGACACCGTAAAAACCTATACCCGTATTAAGGAATTAACTCATGATGAGCGGGTTGACGAAATTGCCCAGATGTTTAGTAGCGAACATATTACAGATACAACACGTCGGGCTGCACTTGAACTCCTCGATTAACGACATACACATTTCTTTGATTTCTTCAAGTTTTTACAAAAGTTGCACCAATAAAATTGTTTTTATCTTTGCGGCTGTAATCAGTCTAAATAAAGATAGAAAATCATGGCCTATAACTTGTTGAAAGGAAAGCGTGGAATTATTTTTGGTGCTCTGGATGAGAAATCAATAGCCTGGAAAATAGCTGAAAAAGCTCATGAAGAGGGTGCAATTTTTACGTTGAGTAACACACCGACTGCACTACGGTTTGGTGAAATAGATGCTTTAGCGAAGAAATGTAACGCAACCGTTATTCCTGCTGATGCTACAAATTTGGATGATTTGAACCACGTTTTTTCACATTCAATGGAAATTTTGGGTGGACAAGTCGATTTTGTGCTGCATTCAATCGGTATGTCGTTAAATGTTAGGAAAAAACGTGTTTACAATGATCTAGATTATAATTATTTGAACAAAACGCTCGATATCAGTGCAGTTTCGTTTCATAAAATGCTTCAGGTGGCCTTTAAGCTCGACGCCATTAGCCGCTGGGGTTCTGTTGTTGCTTTGTCGTATATTGCTGCCCAACGAACACTTTATGGATATAATGACATGGCTGATGCTAAGGCGTTATTAGAATCAATAGCCCGCAGTTTTGGCTACATTTATGGACGTGAACGCAAAATCAGGATAAATACCATTTCGCAGTCGCCAACCATGACCACCGCCGGTTCTGGCGTTAAGGGAGTTGGTTCGCTTCTGGATTTTACCGACCGCATGTCGCCTCTTGGAAACGCAGATGCTGATGAGTGCGCCGATTACTGTGTTACGCTTTTTAGCGACCTTACTAAAAAGGTGACCATGCAAAACCTTTACCATGATGGGGGCTTTAGTAGTATGGGGATGAGTTTAAAGGCAATGAATATTTACGACAAAAACCTTGAAAGCGCACTGGGAGGCGACTAACACCGCCTCATTTAGTTGTAATTGTTTTTCATGGGTAAATCAAAATGCGGAATCTTGTTAGTTTTGGTTGAAAAAATACCATCTTTCTTTGTTGTTGCTTATTCTGGAGCCTAAAATCGTTTACTTTTGGAAGATCAATGTCGGTTTGTAGGTAAAATACCGTCATAACTATTTTTTATAATACTTCCGTGAAGAGAGAAAGACTTTTTACTAAATTTATTCAGTGGCGGGCGACTTATTTGCCCGATAAGGTTTTCGTTATTCTTCTCAGTGTATTTATTGGTTTTTCGGCTGGTATAGCTGCCGCCCTCATGAAAAGCCTTGTTTATTCAATTGAAGAAAAGATTCTAAGTTTTTACAATTCAACTGATCAAATCGTTATTTATTTCTTTTTTCCATTGGTGGGTATTCTGCTTACTGTATTTTTCCTGAAGATTATTCTACGTGATCCGGTAAGTCATGGTGTTCCTCAGATTCTCTACGTTATTTCAAAATTGGATGGGAGTATGCGTCGCCACAAGGTATTTTCAAGTTTGGTGGGTGGAAGTTTAACCGCCGGGTTTGGCGGGTCGGTAGGTCTCGAGTCTCCGATTATTTCTACCGGGGCATCCATTGGTTCTACGCTGGGGCAGCTGCTTAAACTTAGCTATAAACATAAGATTCTCCTTATAGGCTGTGGGGCTGCAGGTGCCATGGCCTCTATATTCACAACCCCTATTGCCGCAGTTATTTTTTGTTTCGAGGTGTTGTTGCTTGATCTCACTTCGGCTTCACTGATTCCGCTGTTGCTG
>CAYWNI010000290.1:0-4268 GCA_964459525.1 uncultured Lentimicrobiaceae bacterium
TCACCGGACAAGAAACCGTAAAAAACGATCCATTGCCAGAAATCCCCCCCCTTGAGGCGACGGTGGCTTTCAACTACCACCTGCTCAAAGGCAAATTGACCCCTGGCTTTAAAATCAGAATGGTAGCCGAACAAAACCAGATCAGTAAAGCATATTACGAAACCGCAACTCCTGGATTTGCTACGGTGGAACTGCTTTTCGCCTATAAATACAACAGTAACCTTACGGTGTATGGCGGCATTTCAAATCTACTCGACATAAACTATTATGAGCACCTAAACAGGAGAATTATTGGGTCGAAACTCCCCTACCTCGAACCAGGTCGCGTTTGCTACTTAAACCTCATTATTTCACTTTAACACCTTGAAAATGAAAATTAAAATAGAATTATTTTTTGTGACGGCACTTTTATTTGCTCTCACAGCATGCAACGATACAAACCAAAAAAAAGTCACCTATAAAGCTACTGGTGCTGTTTCGGAGTTTACCATTCAATACCAAAATGAAAATCAAGAGCTGATAAAACTGGAAGTAACGCCAGAAAGCGCCGCCGATGTGTGGCAATTTAGCACAATGGCCGACCAAGGCGAGATTGTTTATCTATCAGGAAAATACAGCGACATAAATTCGGCACTATTATTGCAGATACTCATCGATGGCAAAGTTTATAAACAGGGAAGTAGCCGCTACGACACCATTAAATACCTAACTGTAAGCGGAACAATACCCTACGATTAATTCTAATCAGAAATGATAACACCAAATAAAACAGTTTGCATAATATTTCTCACGCTGATTTTACCAGTTTTGTTTTGGAGCTCAGGGTGTACATCAAAAACAGAAACATCTTATCCCAAAACCGGCAAACTTAAGTTATTGTTCAGCCACGAAATCGATCAAAATCCAATTGTTTTCGACACCATGCGCTACACAAATACGGCGGGAAACCGATATCTGATTAATGAAATTCAATATTTTATTTCGGATGTAACCTTGCATGGAATCGATGGCAGCACTTGGCTTTTGGATGCATGGGAAGACATACATTATGTAGATACCGACCTACCCGATACGCACAGTTATGGTTTGATTGATGAAATCATCCCCAACGATTACGCTTCAATCAGCTTTACATTTGGCATAAACGAAACCAAAAACCAGACACTTATGTTCGTCAATCCGCCCGAATCGTTTATGTTCTGGCCTGAAAACCTTGGCGGCGGATACCATTATATGAAACTCAATGGCAAGTGGCTCAACCCGTCAGATGTGGTTATTCCTTTTGATTTTCATCTGGGAATTGGTCAAGAATACTATGCATATCCCGATTCTATAATTTCATTCACACAGAATTACTTTAATGTCGAACTTCCACAATCGTTTATCACCATAACTGCCGATCAAACTACCACTGTGGAAATAGCAATGCAGGTAGAAAACTGGTTTCGATCGCCAAACACCTACGACCACAACACCTGGGGTGGCGACATCATGCAAAATCAGGACGCCATGATTTTGGGCGTTGAAAACGGCTGGGATGTTTTTAAAATTAAAAACATATCAAAAAAATGAAGTCGGCTCGAATTTATATCGTCTTTATTGCCTTAGCATTTGGCCTTTCGTCGTGCGACAAAGGATCAGAAGTTGCTCCCCATCAGCCAACGCCGTACAATTTCGACATTCCGTTTGGTTTTCCTACCGTACTAAATATCCCTGACAACAACCCCATGACCATTGAAGGAGTTGAATTGGGCAGGTATTTGTTTTACGACGGCCGCCTTTCGGGGCGCACGCACCCTGATTCGTTGATGAGCTGCGCGACCTGTCATCGACAGGAAAGTGCTTTTGATGTTGGTATCGACCACCCTGACTTTCCAGGAGGTTTTCCTCACGGAATAACAGGATTACAAACCCACCACGTAGTGCTTCCAATGATAAATTTGGTTTGGAACAAAACCGGATATGGCTGGAATGGATTCCTCTACCCTACCAACCCGAATCCCAAACTAAGAAATCTGGAAGATTTTGTTCGCCTTGCAGTGCTGGCTCCGGATGAAATTGATGGCGACACCACCCAAATAAAAGCACTTTTACAATCCATACCGGGATACCCTGAACTGTTTGAAAAAGCTTTTGGAACAGATAAAATCACCTTTTCAAATATTGAAAAAGCCATCGCTCAATTTGTGCGCACACTCGTGTCGGCCGATTCGCGATTCGACAAATACATGCGTGGTGAGCTTCAGCTTACCCGTTCTGAATTAAATGGGTACGTGCTCTTCACCACCGAAGAAGGTGCTGATTGCTTCCATTGCCATGGCGGTTTTGGCAATCCGCTCTTTACCACCCACCTTTTCTACAACGACGGGAAGGACACACTTTTTACCGATCCTATGGACAGGTTTTCAATTACTGGCGACCCGATGGATATCGGAGGTTACAAAGCCACAACCATGCGAAACATTGAATTTCAAGGCCCCTATATGCACGATGGTCGTTTTGAAACATTGGAGGAAGTTATTGACTTTTATTCAACAGGAGTCACCAACTCGCCATCCATCAGCCCGTTAATGCATCATGTGGCCAACGGTGGCGTACGACTCACGCCCACTGAGCGAGAAGATTTACTAAATTTTATCCGCACTTTACGTGACGATTCGTTTTTAACCAATCCCGAATACGCAAAACCTGATCTTTTTCCTGACCAAAAGTAAACTGAGCTTGCTAATAATTGTAAAGCGTTACATGCAAGCTGTCCAGTAAATAATCTTGAGCATTCTTGTTCCACACATAAAGCTTTACTTGCTTGTAATCTGTATGATAAGGCGGAAGTTTAAAACCCACAGAAGCATCACGCCAACTGCTATTTTCGTTATCGGGCAGCCGTTTAAAACGAAATGCTTTATAAAATGGATGCTGACCCAGACTATCTGAAATATCAATGACAACCAAAGCATTCAGCGCAGCATTTGGCGATTTTTCAAGAAATTTAAAACCAAAATTCACATAAACGTGTTTGCCATACTTACTGTTTTCAGGATAGGGAAAAGAATATGAGGGGCTGTAGATAAAATCGCTGTTTTGTTCTACCACCAGACTTTTCGAATCCTTGTCAACAATCACAGTGTTGTCATTCAAATTCCACCCGGAAGGCAACCGATCGATGGTGTTAAGCGATGACAGCAAGGGCGTTTCATCAAGTTTTCCGTAGAAATACTCATCGCCACCGGCAATTACCCCCCGAAACTCCTCGTCACGTTCTAAAAACACATGCCAATAACCTTGTTTTGTCATCGAATCAGGATGGATTATTCCAACCGCATACTGGTAGGATTGAAAAATGTTTAAAAAAATAGTCAATCCAACGAAGACCAACAAAGTCATTTTTGCGGAATAGGATTTTATTTTTGTGGCGAACAATGCTATAATCAAGATAAACAATCCATAAAAATCAACCATTGGGCGCATTCCGAAGCTATCGCCGTAAAACCAATTCCACCAACTCGAAAAAACATAAATAAGAATAATCAGAAAAAAAGAAAAGGCATAAAAACCAGACCTTTGGTGACGAAACAAAAACACACCGGCAGGAAACAAAAGAAGCATTGCAGGCGTATATAAAAACCAGCCTTTTTTAAAGCTAAATAGAAAATCAAAAAAATGTGGCCGAAGGAAATAAAACCCTTCATTTTGGTATCCGTAAATTATAAGACTTCCTGTTTGCAAGTAACTGATGACAAACATAGGTAAAAGCGCAAACAAAAAAATTACCACAGAAGTCAAAAGCCATTTTACGGAAATAGTGTTGCGCAAATGCATCCAGAACAACGAAAAACCTCCAGCAAAAAAAGGCACAGCCAATATTGCCAACAAATTAACCGGACGAATAAGCACAACTATCCCCAACATAAAAGCGGAAAAAAACAAGTGCTGCTTCTGACGTGACTTAAAAAACAGGGTAATAAAATAATAAAATGAAGTAATGGCCGCAAACGAATAAACGTGTGAAAACGATGGGTTTATATAGGCATAAAAGAAAAGGTTGGTAGCAAACAAACCAAACACCGAAAACAACACAGCCTCATTTTGTTTAATTCGGTAGAGTTTGAGCATTTGAATTAAAAAAAACAATCCAACGGAAAGCCAGAAAACAGCACCAACGCCTACAGCATACTGAAAAACTGGCTGATAGCCGTCAATGGGCAAGCCAAATAATTTTGATAATAAAGCCGCCACAACAAAAAAAGGAGCAAGCATAAAAGCCGTGC
>CAYWNI010000291.1:0-4259 GCA_964459525.1 uncultured Lentimicrobiaceae bacterium
TTTTCGATCAAGCCCAAATTACTAAAATCTTGCCATCTTTTAACGATAGTGTAGCTTTTTTGATTCTTCAAACGGGGTATAATGAAAAACCTTTTAGCGAGATATTGCTTGGCAGCACGTTTCATTCAGAAATTGTTTTTGTGGCTGACACCTCCCTTTTGCCTGAAACATATAAGATAAAAACATATCCGAGTTATATGTTAATTAATCCTGATGGAACAATGGCTTATGCCACTTTGCCTATGCCTGAGGAGCACATGGAGTTGTTTATCAGGCGTTTTATGAAGAGGTATTATAAATAGAACCCTCTTTGGCACAATGCCTCAAATGGCTTGACGCATTTTAGGGGTGTTTTTTAAATACATTTGCACCTATTTTCTAATCGTGTGAAGACGTTTGGAATAATTGTTGATCCTTTGATAATTTTGTAACAGAACCAAAATGATAAATTTTTTTAAAAAAATAATGGGCGATAAAGCATCGCGTGATGCCAAGACCACCGCTCCCGTTGTGGAGGAAATTAAATTAGCCTACGAAAAAGTACGACAGTTCAGCAACGATGAACTTCGCGCCAAAACCTTAGAGTTTAAGACGATAATTCGCCAAAATATTGAAGAGGAAGAAAAGGAAATTGCTGATCTAAAAAAGCAAATAGCTGATAATCCAGATCTAGATCCCAATCTAAAAGAAGATATTTATAAAAATATCGACCAACTCAATAAGCTTAGCTACGATAAAACAGAAGAAACATACAACCAGATTTTGCCTGAGGCCTATGCTGTGATGAAAGAAACTGCCCGTCGGTTCAAGGAAAATGAGGTGGTGGAGGTAACTGCTAACGAAATGGACGGACATCTGGCTTCGGTTATGGATTCGGTAAATATTAAAAATGGAAAAGCCTATTACGATAACAAATGGATCGCTGGGGGAAATACAATTACTTGGGACATGGTTCATTACGATGTTCAGTTATTTGGTGGCGTTGTTTTGCATCAGGGTAAAATTGCGGAAATGGCTACGGGTGAAGGAAAAACACTTGTTGCAACTTTGCCTGTTTACCTAAATGCACTCTCTGGGAAAGGTGTTCATATTGTTACTGTTAACGATTACCTCGCACGACGCGACTCCCAATGGATGGGTTTGTTATACCAGTTTCATGGACTTACAGTAGACACAATCGACAATCACCAACCTAATTCGCACGAAAGGCGGCAAGCTTATTTGTCTGATATCACCTTTGGTACAAACAATGAATTTGGTTTTGATTACCTGCGTGACAACATGACAGGTAATCCTGAAGAAATGGTTCAGCGCGGACATAACTACGCTATCGTGGATGAGGTCGATTCGGTTTTGATAGATGACGCGCGTACACCGTTAATTATTTCTGGGCCTACGCCAAAAGGTGATCTGCAAGAGTTCGACGCCCTAAAAGCCGATGTGCAATCACTCTTTAACGCTCAAAAATCTTTTGTTTCTGGGCTTTTAGTGGAAATTAAAAACCTGCTTAAAGATCAATCGAACAACGATAATGTGAAGAAAGCTGGGGAATTACTCCTGCGGGCACATCATGGTTTACCAAAAAGTCACGCGTTGATAAAGTTGCTGAGTGAAGAAGGAAACAGGCAACTGATGCAAAAAACCGAAAGTTTTTTCCTGCAAGAACAAGCGAAAAATATGCACATCGTGGATGATGAGTTGTATTTCGCTATCGACGAGAAACACAATTCTGTCGACCTGACCGAAAAGGGAATTGACCTTCTTACTAAAACCTATGCCGATCCTGAGTTTTTTATTTTGCCAGATATTGGATCGGTAGTAGCTGATTTAGAAAAACAAAACTTGGCCGAAAAGACCAAACTTGAAAGGAAAAGCGAGTTGATTAAAAACTACGCTATAAAATCAGAACGTGTGCATACTGTAACACAGCTGCTTAAAGCCTACGCGCTTTTTGAGAAAGATGTGGAGTATGTTATCATGGAGAATAAAATCAAAATAGTGGATGAGCAAACAGGTCGTATTATGGAAGGCCGACGCTATTCTGATGGATTGCACCAAGCTATTGAGGCCAAAGAAAATGTGAAAGTGGAGGCAGCAACACAAACTTATGCTACCATCACGTTGCAAAATTATTTTAGGATGTACAACAAGCTGTCAGGTATGACCGGGACAGCTGAAACTGAAGCCGGCGAGTTGTGGGATATCTATAAACTTGATGTAGTTGTTATTCCTACAAATAGGCCTATCGTTCGCGACGACAGGCAGGATTTGGTGTACAAAACCAAAAGAGAAAAATACAACGCCATTATTGATGAGATTGAGATACTTACCAAGAAAAACCGACCGGTTTTGGTAGGTACCACTTCCGTTGAAACTTCGGAGCTTTTAAGCCGCATGCTAACACGGAAACATATCAATCACAATGTGTTAAATGCTAAGCTCCATCAAAAAGAAGCGCAGGTTGTAAAAGAAGCTGGGCGTCCTGGTATGGTAACCATTGCTACCAACATGGCCGGTAGGGGTACAGATATTAAGCTAGGAGAAGGTGTAAAAGATGCTGGCGGTTTGGCCATTATTGGAACTGAACGCCATGATTCACGCCGAGTTGACCGTCAGTTGCGAGGTCGTTCTGGCCGACAAGGCGATCCCGGTAGTTCACAGTTTTTTGTGTCGCTCGAAGACGATCTTATGCGTATGTTTGGCTCAGGCCGCATTGCAGGAATTATGGACAGGCTGGGCTTGCAAGAAGGGGAAGTGATTCAGCATTCGATGATCACTAAGTCGATTGAACGGGCGCAAAGGAAAGTTGAGGAAAATAACTTTGGTATTCGTAAACGGTTGCTTGAGTATGATGATGTGATGAACGCCCAACGTGAGGTAATTTATAAACGACGCAAACATGCGCTGTTTGGCGAACGCCTTGCCGTAGATGTGTCGAATATGATTTATGACTTATGCGAGAACATAGTATCCGAGTACCAATCGGCACGTGATTTTGAAGGGTTTAAGTTAGAATTATTCAGGACACTTGCTATTGATTCGCCCATAAGTGAATCTGATTTTTCCTCTAAAAGCAATGATGAAATTACGCTTCAGTTGTTTCATCAAGTTTATGAAGCCTATGTGGAAAAACGTAAAAGATTGGCAGTTAATACATTGCCTGTAATCAGAGATGTGTATCAAAATCAAAGCCAATACGAAAATATTGCTATTCCATTTTCTGACGGCATACGCCAAACACAGGTGGTTGCCAACCTTAAGAAATCTGTTGAATCGAATGGTGCCGAGGTGCCGTTGGCTTTTGAGAAAGGCATCACCCTTTCCCATATCGATGATGGATGGAAAGAACAGCTGCGTGAAATGGATGAGTTGAAACAATCCGTACAAAATGCGTCATATGAACAAAAGGATCCGCTGCTCATCTATAAATTTGAATCTTTTGAATTGTTTAAAAAAATGATTCATAAGATCAATAAAGATGTCGTTTCCTATTTGATTAAAGGTGATATTTTCATGCAAAACCAGGCAGGATTGAAAGAAGCTAAGTTACCTAAAGGCATCGATCGTTCGCAGATGAAGGAACAGCGTGGAGATTTGTTGTCGCAAGCCAATAGCGATACGCAGGAAAATAGTAAGCCGCAACCTGTGAAAGTAGAAAAACGGGTTGGTCGCAATGACCCTTGCCCATGTGGTAGCGGTAAAAAATACAAACAATGTCATGGTAAAAATGTATCTTCGTAACCTTTAATGAATCTTGTTGTTATAATTTGGAAATGAGCTTGGTGACTATTAACTAAAAATGTAAGAAATGAAAACATCAAATTTATTAGTGCTTTTTGTAAGCTTAATTGCTTTGGTTTTTTTTGCTCAGTGCAGCAAATCAAATTCCACAAGCGATATCCCAGTTTTTAGCTATTTGGATCCACCTGCCACACCTCCTGATGTATTTCAGGTAGTGTTTAATATTTCTACATACGGCGACAAAGAAACCCAACTCGTTTTTTCACAGGATGCAGTTTGGTTGGTTGAAAAGCTCGGCGATGGCCGCATTAATTTTGGGGTTGTAAACGACACAACAAGTCTTGCTATCTTCAGAGCCGATACTCTTGGTTTTAAAGCAGGTAACGTTTATAATTTTGTTGCCAACAACAACAATTACGATGATTTCAATAATTTCTTTACGCAATATACCAAGCTAGATATTGAATACGATACGTTTGAGCCGAAGTTCTGATAGGTGTATAAGTTTTAGTAATGCA
>CAYWNI010000292.1:0-4250 GCA_964459525.1 uncultured Lentimicrobiaceae bacterium
TGGCACATCGTTAGTTTTACCATCTATGGCGCAACTTTGGTAATTTTGTACTTGGCATCTACCTTGTTTCATTCAGTGCAAAAACAACCCATCCGAAATTACCTGAATATTTTCGATCACAGCTCCATTTACCTGCTTATCGCTGGAACCTATACGCCATTTTTGCTTGTCACACTTAATGGCCCGTGGGGTTGGAGTTTGTTTGGTGTGGTATGGGGACTTGCCATTACAGGTGTTGTTTTAAAACTCTTTTTTACAGGGCGCTATGATATTGTTTCGTTGGTGGCCTACGTGCTTATGGGTTGGATTATCGTTATTGCCATTGTGCCTTTGGTAAGGAACTTGCCGCTTGGTGGACTGTTGTGGTTGCTGGCTGGAGGAATAGCTTATTCTATTGGTGCCGTGTTTTATATTTGGCATAAGATCCCTTTCAATCACGCTATTTTTCATGTATTTGTCTTGCTCGGAAGTTTGTGCCACTTCGTAGCCGTATTTTGGTATGTGCTTTAAAGGTTTCTGTAACGCAGGTTTTAAATATCTTTGACCCCATGGGCGCTACATGGAAATACAGTTTGGCGATTTTGTTTGTGTTTTGTTTTTTGGGAGCAAAAGCACAATATTATATTACAGGGCAAGATCCTGCTTCGGTAAAGTGGTTTCAGATAAAAACGCCAGCGGCCAAAATAATCTTTCCGCATGACGCTCAAAGAACAGCACAGGAATATGCTGGATTGTTGCAACTTTCGTCTAAAGCTGTGGCAACCCCTTACTTACAAAGAATGCGTCCTGTCAAAATTGTGCTGCATAACCTGAGTACCCTTTCGAACGCTATGGTGTCGCCAACACCCATGCATGCCGATTATTTTCTTACTCCCGATCAGGAAACCTATGCCCAACGCTGGTCGAAGCAGCTTACCTTACACGAATACCGACATGTGGTTCAGATGCAGAAATTGAAGCAAGGGTTTGGTAAGGGATTGTATTTTGCCTTTGGCGATCAGGCTGTTGGAGCTTTAATGGGATTGTTTCTTCCTTTTTGGTTTATTGAGGGCGATGCCGTTTTTAGTGAAACAATTTATAGTCAAAGTGGGCGGGGTCGTTCGCCTGAGTTTGTGATGGACTTAAAAGCCCAGGTGGTTGAAAAGGGAATATTTTCTTACGACAAAGCGCAATACGGTTCGTATCGTGATTATGTGCCCGATCATTATACGTTGGGCTACCAGCTGGTGCTTTTTGGGCTAATCAACTACAGCCCAGATATTTGGGATCAAACCCTTAACAAAGTTGCTCGACGGCCCTATTCACTGATGCCTTTCTCTAACGGAATCAGGCATTTTACCGGTGTTGGAAAAGCAAAATATTATAAAGAAGTATTGTTTCAATTAAAAAGTGAATGGTTGGCCAACCTCCCTGAGAACTCAATCGTTAACTTTGTTGAGCAGCCCATGCCCACTGATTATACTGACTACCGATTTGCATTGCCTTTAAGCAATGGTGGATTTGTTGCTGAAAAATCTGGTATTGACGATGTTACCCGCTTTGTAAAAATTGACCCAACAGGGCGTGAGAAGGTATTGAAAACGCCTGGATATGGTTTTTCACAGTCGCTCTCGGGGAACGATACCTTGATCGTTTGGAATGAGAAAACCTACGATCCACGATGGGCAAACCGTGATTATTCGGTGATAAAAGCTTACCACACACAAACAGGAAAAACCGAACAACTTACACATCGATCACGGCTTTTTGCGCCCAGTTTGTCAAATGACGGAAGTATGATAGCGGCAGTGAACATTGATAAAGAAAACCGCTATTATTTGAGTTGGTTAAATAGTTACAGCGGTCAGGTCGTAGGCAAGTTTCACTTTCCGGACAACTGGTTTCTCATTACGCCAAGCTGGGCTTCCGACGACAAATCATTGGTGTTGGTGGTGCTGAGTGATCAGGGCAAAGCCATTGTTCGTTTTTCCCCTCAATCCAATGAAATTGATACACTTGTGCCTTTTGGTTTTGTCGATATTGGTCAGCCCATTTTAAACAACAGTTTATTGGTGTTTAAAAGTGCGTTAAACGGAACCAATAACCTGTATTGCAAAGACCTGAAAACAGAAAATGTTTATCGACTTACCGAGTCTCGTTATGGCGTTTCCGATCCAGCATTTTTTACTTCCGGCGACAGTCTGAGTTTTGCTGAATATACGCCAGATGGCTATCGCATTGCAACCCTCAGCCTATCTTCGAGCATGACTCCTGTCGGTCAAGACGCTGTTGGTTACCGCTACCCAATTGACGCGTTAACTCCACCTTATCCCTTTAATATCGACGAGGTTGTGCCGGAGGACACACTTTTTCCTATAAAAAAATACAGCCGTCTGGCTCACTTGTTTAACTTCCACAGTTGGGGCTTAACCGGCTTTGAAATAGATAATTATTCGTTTAGCCCCGGCGTTAATGTGCTGTCGCAAAATGTGTTAAGTACCTCCACGGCCTATGCCGGTTATTACTATGACCCCGATGAGCAAGCCGGAAAAATAAAAGCCGGATTTGATTATATGGGCTGGTATCCAGTTGTTAGCGTAGCAGCTGAAACAGGTCGCCGGACTGCGGCATACACCGACACTGCCCAGATAAAACAAGCTTTAAACTGGCGCGAAACCGACTTGGCTACCAACGTTAGTGTGCCGCTCAACTTCACTTCCAGTCGTTGGCTGAAGGGAATTGAGCCCATGGTGGGTATTAGTCTCAAATTTAGGGATATGGATAAGGATGTGCAGGTTCAGTTTAAAGAAGATCAAATAACCTCGCTCACCTACCGATTTTATGGATACATACAGTATAAGCGTTCGCAGCGTGATTTATTTCCACGTTGGGGACAGACCGTTCAGGCTACTTTCAGGCACACACCATTTTCTGAATATACCAACCAGCAGCTGGCGTTGACATCGGTAAGTTATTTTCCAGGGCTCTTTTCTCACCACGGTATTAGGGCTTATATTGGCTATCAGCAAAGCGCCGGAAACAGTTTCACTTATGGAAATCTGGTTAGTACCCCCCGTGGCTATAGCGGATTGTACATGACTGAATTTCAAGTATTAAAAGCCGATTACGCTTTCCCTGTAGCCTATCCCGACTGGGACATCCCCAGCATTATGTACCTGAAGCGAATAAGCAGTCACCTATTTTATGACATAGCTTCAGGCATAGCCGACCAACAAAACAAAACGGTTAGTTCAACTGGTGTTGAGCTTTATACCGACTGGCATTTTCTGGGCTTGCTTCCTGAAATTAAGCTTGGTGTCAGGGGGATTTATCTGTTGGAGCAGCAAAGCACCGAAATGGAGTTTTTGTTTGGTTTTTCCTTTTAATAAAAAAAGCTGCCTCGTGAGAAGCAGCTTTTTCGGTGTTAAAAAAATCAACTGATTTTGGGCTAAACTACACCCTGAGCCAGCATTGCATCGGCAACTTTTACAAATCCGCCAATATTTGCACCTTTTACATAGTCGATATAATCACCTTCTTTACCCCACAGTACGCAGGTTGCGTGAATATCTTTCATAATCTGGTGCAGTTTTTCATCAACTTCCTCGCAAGTCCAGTTGAAGCGCATGCTGTTTTGGCTCATTTCCAAGCCAGAAACGGCAACGCCACCGGCATTGGCAGCTTTTCCAAGTCCGTAGAGGATTTTAGCATTTTGATATATTTCGATAGCTTCAGGAGAAGAAGGCATGTTAGCGCCCTCTGAAACCACGAAGCAACCATTAGCGATGAGTGCTTTGGCGTCCTCTTCGTTTACCTCATTTTGAGTTGCACAAGGCATGGCCACGTCACATTTAATACCCCAAGGGCGTTTTCCTTCGTGGAATTCGGCACCGTATTTTTCAGCGTATTCTTTAATGCGGCCACGTTTTACATTTTTAAGCTGCATGATGTAAGCCAGTTTTTCGGTATCTATGCCATTAGGGTCGTAAATAAACCCGGAGGAGTCGGACAAGGTAACTACTTTGGCGCCAAATTCGGTAGCTTTTTCGGTAGCATATTGTGCAACGTTTCCTGATCCAGATATTGTTACTGTTTTGCCATTGAAGCTTTCGCCACGTGTTTTCATCATTTCCTGTGCGAAGTAAACAGCGCCATATCCAGTGGCTTCAGGGCGAATTAGCGAGCCGCCCCATTCGATACCTTTTCCGGTAAGCACACCTGTAAACTCATTTCTAAGTCGTTTATATTGCCCAAACATAAAGCCAATTTCG
>CAYWNI010000293.1:0-4247 GCA_964459525.1 uncultured Lentimicrobiaceae bacterium
AAGCTGTCTGATCCTCTTTTCCTATATCTTCGATGCGGATGGTTTGGTTGGGATAGCCCAAGGCTATAACAAGTATAATTTCGTAAGAATCAGGCAGACTGAAGTGTTTTTTTAATTCGAAGCGGTTAACTGTGCGGATGATGCACCCGCCCAAACCCATTTCTGTTGCGCCGAGGAGCATGGTTTGGCTCACGATACCTGCGTCGATATCCGCATTTTCGTTCAGGTTTTTGTCGACAGCCACCACGATATATGCTGGCGGTTGTTCCATTTCAGAAGGACCCGTCCATTCTTTTAAAAACCAAGCCCATTTCAGGTGTTTAAACACAATGCGGCAATCGGGTTCACTTGTTACAAGGATATACTTTAATGGCTGCCTGTTTTTTGACGAAGGCGTTAAACGTGCCAATGCCACCAATTCGGTAAGTTGCTCCAAGCTCACTTTTTGGTTAAAATGATACTTGCGGTAGCTTCTGTTTTGTAATACCAGTTCTTTGAGTTTCATATCAGTATATCAAGTAGTTATGATTTTAGTATTTTTTCCAGATAGTTTGTAGCCTCTTCCCAGTTGTAATTTTGTCGTACAAATCGATGTCCGTTTTCGGCTATTTTATCGTACAGCAAACGATTATCAAGTAGGTCGATGATGTGTTTTGCAAGTGATTCAGCTGTTTCCCCAATTAGAATTTCTTTTCCGTCTTTGGCGCATAAAGCATTGTTTGCCAGAGAAGTGGTTATTGTGGGGAGTTTCATCGACATGGCTTCGAGCAGTTTGTTCTGAAGCCCTGTGCCCAAGCGCATGGGTGCTATAAACAATTGCGTCTGTGCATAGGCCGATCGGATGTCGTCCATCCAGCCAGTAACGGTAACTTTGTTCGAGGCCAGAGCTGTAACACGACTGTCAGGACTTGCTCCTGCCAGCAATAGCGTAGCTCCGGGTTTTTTTCTCCAAACAATTGGCATTATTTCGGTCGCCAGAAAAACAGCGGCATCAATGTTGGGCGGATAGGCCATGTTTCCGGTAAAAACAACATCGTATTTTTTTTCAATTTCCTGGGGTTTAAAAAAGTTGTGATCGACGCCGTTTAACACGATATGGATGCGATTTTTATCAGGATGAGGTATAAGTTCCCTGTCGGGTTTTGAAATGATGGTGTGGTGGTCAAATGTTTCAAAAACCTGAGCCTCGTATGCAGCCAGACGTTTGTATTCGAGTGCCACGAACGGCTTGAGGAAAAATGAAGAGGTGCCAATTCTGCGTTTCATGCCAAAGGAGAACACATCTTGGTAGTCGATGGTTTTTTTTATTGAAATATGCTTTACGTATTCAGCGGTTCTTATCAGTTGGCAGTAAATATGATCCGGTTGATATTCCTTTATTAACTTATTAATTTTGCGTGAAGCCTGTTTGCTGAAAAAATAACCAGCCTGCAATGGTAAGCCAGAAAAAAGTGCACGAATTACGTTAATAATTCTGCCAAAAAAAGACAAGTCAAGAAAATTAATTGAACGGCAATAAGGCTGTAATGATTGAAATGCGGCTTCTTTGTTGATTTTAGGAACAGTATTAAGCGCACAAAGAATGATTTCGTTGTTTTTCGACAACTCCCTAATTTGGTGAAAAGCCCTAAGCTTGTCCCCCTTTTCAAGCGGGTAAGGAATTCTCGAAAGCAAGACGAAAATGCGCATAACGATAGATTCTTTATTTGATTACCGATTTTGATGAGCTACCTGTGGCAAAAATCATAAAATATGTTGATAGAAGCCCAACAACTGTTGAATAATTTTTGGCGTATTGTGTTCTTCAAGTATTAGTTTTTTTGCTGCAAGGCCTATTTTCTCTGTTTTTTCGGGGCTGTTGTATAGGGTTTTAATGGCTTCTGCAAAGGTTTGTGCGGTGTCGGCGATAAGGATATTTTCGCCATTTGTGCAGTTAAGTCCTTCTGCTCCAATTGAGGTGGAGATTACGGCTTTGCCAAGTGCCATGCTTTCGATTATTTTTATACGAATACCACTTCCTGAAAAAAGTGGGGCGATCAAGATAGTTTTGGAGAGCATAAACTGGTAGGCATCTTCAACTTCACCTACCACCACGATATTCTTTTTATTCAGATGCGTGAGCCAGTCAGGCATTTCACGGCCGGCAAGGAATAGTTTTAGCTCGGGTAATGCCTCGTTAACCAAAGGCCAAACCTCATCAACAAACCATTTAATGCCTTCCTGGTTTGGCATCCAGTTCATGGCGCCAATGTGGAAAAGGGCATGTTCAGGTATTTGATTTGCTGTATTAGGAAGGGTTTCCGGGTCAATCCCGGTAGGGATGGCAAGGACAGGTTTTGAAGTGTGTTTCAGGAAAAATGATGCATCCACGGGAGAGATAGGGACAATGCCATCGTAGGCATCTAAGGTGTTTTTTTCGTAGTTCTCGAGGGTAGAAGCCAGATGACGCAGATAAGCACTTTTAAGTGGGTTTTTGGTGATGATAGCAACTCTTTTCCAAATGCGATGTTCGATGTTGTGGGCACGTAACATAACTTTCGCCTGACTGTATTTTCTTATCGTATTGAGGTATGGCGACATAAATAAAGTCTCTATCTGCACAATGTCGAAACACGTTTCGAGTAATACTTGTTTGAGTTTTACGTTAAACTGCTTCGATATAAAACGCTCAACGTGGTATGATTTTTTGGAGAAAAGGTTGGCCAGCGCGTCGAAAGGTTTTATGGATAAATCAATGTAAACCAGTTCGATATTCGTTTTTTCTTTGTATTTAGCGGGAATTTCATCTGGGTCAACGCTGTATTTATTTGTGTTGATGGCCAGCACTTTTACCAAATGACCGGCATCGGCGAGTCCTTCGATCAGGTTGTTCATGGCAATTGGTCCACCTTCGCGTGCAGGCCAAGGCGATTTATTGCAAATAAATAAAATGCTCAGTGGTTTGAAATCGGCTGTAAACTCTTCAGTTGGCATGCTTACTTCTTCTTAAACTGAAATTTTCTAAAAAACTTTTGCCAACTTTCTGTATCCATAAGCTGGGCATCGGTAGTCGCTTTGTAGGTTAAAAACAAGCCTAGCGGTAATATGACTATTGTCGATAGCCAGATGCCAAATTCAACACTCCATTCGCCAGTTTTAGCCGCTTTTTCACCCGTGATAGAGATAATGTGATACAACACGAAAAACAATACCGAAACCACAACGGGTAACCCAAGCCCGCCCTTGCGGATAATAGCACCAAGTGGAGCGCCGATAAAAAAGAAAATAAAGCAGGCAATACTCAGTTTGTATTTTTGATGCCAAACCACTTCGTGTTTTACAATAACGAGTTCGCGTGATGCTAACTCACGCTGATAATTTATTAGGTTTTCCTTTGCTGTGCGCGCGGCTTTCATGGCATTTTCGAGCATGGATTCCTGCTCGAGCGCTGTAAATCCGGCGAGCATAGCATGGGCAATGGAGTCGGCGGTGGTGTCGGCAGGCAGCATGGCTATTTCGGTAACTAAAGGCTCAGTGGTATCTTGTTTGGGCAGTGAGGGGTAACGTTTCAGGAAATTGTCTTTGTACCTTTGTAAAGCCTGGTTTCGTTTGTCGCTTAGCGAGTCGATGGCGCTATTTAACTGTTTTATATTCAGCATAGTATAATGCGACTTAAACAAATCTTCGTTGTGACGTTTCAGCTGAAATTCGGATAGATCGAAGGTGAGCACTTGTTTTGTAAACGATGTGGTTTCAAAGGGTCGTGTTTTACGGTAATTGGCTACATTGGTCACGTCAACGTAACGTGTTCCGTTAAAAAGGGTGAAAATCATGCGGCTTTTGTCAGGCGACATTTCCATAAACCCTTTTTCAGCGGTCGTCACCATGGTATTTCCCATGCGGTCGGTATGGTCGTAAATGGTTACATCATAGATGGTTTTGTTGTCTTTGTCTTTTCTTCCTGCACGTATTACGTAGTTCTCAATGCCTTGATAATAGATTCCCTCTTGTAGGTTAAAAGCCAGTTTTTGTTGCCTGACATCATACAACAATGAGCCGAACTTAAGGTTGGCAACGGGCAAAACGTAATTTGAAAAAAGAAATGCGGCTATACTTAATAATAGCGATAATATCACCAGCGGCTTCATGGCTTTGCGCAGCGAAATCCCAGCTGATTTCATGGCTACAAGTTCATAGTGTTCTCCCATATTTCCAAAAGTCATAAGCGACGAAAGGAGTATGGCCAGCGGCAAGGCAAGCGGCACGAA
>CAYWNI010000294.1:0-4123 GCA_964459525.1 uncultured Lentimicrobiaceae bacterium
AAGTGAACCTCTTCTCGATTTGTAATTGGATAGTAAGCTTGATAACGCACTTTAACTTTTTCGCGTACAAAACCACCTTTTTCATTTATCAAGGTGCTAGCCTGCGCAATAATTTTATCTTCTTCTTCTTCGGCGCTTAGGTAAATCGGATCATGGCTGTAGTCGATTGCCCCTTTGATCACATTACGGTAAGGAGTTTCAATAAAACCAAGATTATTTATTTGTGCATAAACACAAAGCGAGGAAATCAATCCAATGTTAGGCCCTTCAGGGGTTTCGATAGTACACAAACGACCATAGTGGGTATAATGCACGTCACGCACCTCAAATCCAGCACGTTCACGAGAGAGACCACCTGGTCCTAACGCCGAAATACGACGCTTATGTGTAATTTCACTCAGTGGATTGGTTTGATCCATAAATTGCGACAACTGGTTTGTCCCAAAGAAAGAGTTAATTACAGAAGAAAGGGTTTTAGCATTGATAAGATCGGTAGGTGTAAAAACTTCATTATCGCGCACATTCATGCGTTCACGAATGGTACGAGCCATACGAGCCAGTCCTACGCCAAACTGATTTGAAAGCTGTTCTCCCACCGTACGAACCCTACGGTTACTTAAATGGTCGATATCATCAACAATAGTTTTGTTGTTGACAAGCTTGATCAGATATTTTATAATTAATATAATGTCCTCTTTGGTTAAAACTTTAGTATCAATAGAGGTATCAAGATTCAATTTTTTGTTGATACGATAACGTCCAACTTCTCCCAAATCATAACGTTTGTCTGAGAAAAACAGTTTTTCAAAGATTCCACGTGCAGTTTCTTCATCAGGAGGAAGTGCATTACGCAACTGGAAATAGATAAACTCAACAGCCTCTTTTTCCGAGTTTGTCGTATCTTTTTGCAGGGTGTTGAAGATAATTGAATAATCGGCTAAACTTGGGTCATCCTTATGCAGGAGGATAGATTTCACGCCGGCTTCAACGATACGTTCGATGTGGTCATTTTCGAGGACAGTTTCGCGCTCGATGATTACGTCGTTACGCTCTATGGTAACAACCTCACCAGTATCCTCATCCACAAAATCTTCGAACCAACTGCGAACAACACGCGCGGCTAGTTTACGTCCCAGAACACGTTTAAGTCCGGCCTTACTCACCTTGACCTCCTCGGCCAAGTTGAATATTTCCAGAATGTCGCGGTCCGTTTCATACCCAATAGCACGAAGCAGCGTTGTTACAGGCATTTTTTTCTTCCTATCGATGTACGCATACATCACATTATTAATATCAGTAGAAAACTCCATCCACGACCCCTTAAATGGGATGATACGAGCGGAGTACAACTGAGTTCCGTTGGCGTGGCGGTGTTGCCCGAAGAATACACCAGGCGATCTGTGTAATTGCGATACAACTACACGTTCAGCACCATTGACGACAAAAGTACCTTTAGGAGTCATATAAGGAATCATCCCCAGGTAAACATCCTGCACTATTGTTTCAAAGTCCTCATGATCAGGATCAGTACAATACAGCTTAAGTTTTGCCTTTAATGGCACGCTGTAGGTTAGTCCACGCTCGATTGCCTCTTCAATTGCATATCGAGGAGGGTCGATGTAGTAATCCAGAAATTCGAGCACAAAGTTATTACGCGCATCGGTAATAGGAAAATTTTCGGAAAAAACCCGAAATAATCCTTCATTTCTGCGGTTTTCTGGATTTGTTTCCAACTGAAAAAAGTCTTGAAAAGACTTTAACTGTATATCTAAAAAATCAGGATAGGCCAGTTGGTTTTTCGTCGATGCGAAACTAATTCTTCCGGTGTGTATTTCAGCCAAGACTTACGGTATTAAGTTATTACAAAATCTGACAACCAGTCAGTTAATTGAAGGAATGAATTATAAGAGCATATAGGCACAAACCTCTACCCCAAAATGGGGCAGAGGTAAGCGCCGTAAAGGTACAATTGAAGTGCTATTTTACTTCAACTTCAGCACCAGCTTCTTCAAGCTGAGCTTTTAATGCATTGGCCTCATCTTTGGTGACGCCTTCTTTGATAGCTTTTGGAGCAGAGTCAACTAATTCTTTAGCCTCCTTCAGGCCTAAGCTGGTCAATTCTTTAACCAGTTTTACTACAGCCAATTTTGATTGACCGGCGGCTTTAAGGATAACGTCGAATGCGGTTTGTTCTTCTGGTACAGCGTCAGCAGCGCCAGCTCCTGGTGCAGCCATAGCTACAGCAGCTGCTGCAGGCTCAATACCATATTCGTCTTTCAGAATGGTTGCCAATTCGTTAACTTCTTTAACAGTTAGGTTTACCAGTTGTTCTGCAAATGCTTTTAAATCTGCCATTTTATTGAAATTTTAAATGTTCGAATGAATAATTTTCTTTAATACAATGCTCTTAATTCTCTCTTTCCGATAATGTTTTGAGTACACCCGTAAGTGTCTGTCCACCGGATTGGAGGGCTGATATCACATTTTTAGCAGGCGACTGCAATAATGCGATAAGATCGGCCACCAGTTCATTTTTAGATTTGATAGCAATAAGAAAGTCAATTTGCTCGTCTCCATGATAAGCCATTTCCTCAATAAAGGCGGCCTTAACCATTGGATAAGTTTTTTTCTTTCTATATTCCTTAATCATTTTAGCGGGGGCATTTCCTGCCTCGCTGAACATGATGGCTGTTTGTCCTTTTAGTGCTACATAAAGCTCTGAAAAGTCGCGTTCAACAGCTTCCATTGCCTTGCGCAGAAGTGTGTTTTTAACGACAACCAATTTGATGTCATTTTTAAAACTCAACCTACGTAGGTTACTGGTTTCTTCAGCGTTAAGCGTAGAAACATCAGTTAAATAGAAATTGTTGTTCTCGGTTAACTGCTTCGTCAAGGACTCGATGAGTGCTTTTTTATCTTCTTTTCTCATGGTTCCCAATTATTTAACTTGCAGTGGTTAGTGATTTCACGTCAATCTTTACACCCGGACTCATCGTGCTGGAAAGGAAAATACTTTTAACATAAGTTCCTTTTGCAGATGAAGGTTTTAGTTTGAGGATTGTTGAGATCAGCTCATTTGCATTCTCGACAATGTTTTCTTCACTAAAACTGAGTTTACCAACACCTGAGTGAATAATTCCATACTTATCGACCTTAAAGTCGATTTTACCGGCTTTTGATGCTTTTACAGCATCGCCGATATCCATTGTTACAGTTCCAGTTTTGGGGTTAGGCATTAAACCACGAGGGCCTAAAATACGTCCTAACGCACCCACCTTAGCCATAACGCTAGGCATGGTAATCACCACATCTATGTCAGTCCAGCCATCTTTGATTTTCTGAACATATTCGTCCAGACCAACAAAGTCAGCTCCTGCAGCTTTAGCTTCTTCCTCCTTGTCAGGTGTACATAAAACGAGAACCCGAAGGTCTTTACCCGTACCGTGAGGTAGGGTTACAGAGCCACGAACCATTTGATTCGCTTTTCGCGGGTCAACGCCTAGTCTAACGCTAACATCAACTGAAGGGTCGAATTTTGTGTAAGAAATTTTCTTAACAACTTCTACCGCTTCTGTTAAGGAGTACTCTTTACTTTTGTCGAATTTGGCTAAAGCTTCTTTGTGTTTTTTGGTCAATTTTGCCATATTCTTCTCCTGTTAACAGATTTGTTATTAAACAACGGAAGGAAAATCGCCCTTCACTCTCACACCCATACTTCTAGCTGTTCCAGCTACCATGCGCATTGCTGATTCAATAGTGAAAGCATTTAAGTCTTTCATTTTGCCTTCAGCAATAGTTTTTACCTGTTCCCAGGTAATGGTAGCTACCTTATCGCGATTAGGTTCGGATGAGCCCTTTTTCAATTTGGCTATCTCCATAATCTGAACCGCGACCGGTGGTGTTTTAATGATGAAATCAAATGATTTATCCTTATAAACAGTAATGATGACAGGAGTAACTTTACCAGCTTGTTCCTGTGTACGTGCATTGAACTGTTTACAGAATTCCATGATGTTCACCCCTTTGGCACCCAAAGCCGGACCTACTGGCGGAGAGGGATTTGCGGCCCCTCCTTTAATCTGTAATTTTATTAATCCACTTATTTCTTTTGCCATTTTAAACC
>CAYWNI010000295.1:0-4105 GCA_964459525.1 uncultured Lentimicrobiaceae bacterium
GATAATCTTGGCGTAATTCAATTTCATTGATAATTGCCGGAACAAAATGTGGACGGTATTTTTGCGATATTACGGTATAAAAATTACAGTAATGACATTTTTTTCGGCAAAAAGGGATGTGTATATAAATACCTGCCATGGGAAGTTAGATCGGCTATTTTATTTGACTTAGCTATGCTTAAATAAACTGATCCAGCATGTCTTCATTTAGGCTTTTTGAATTGCCCAAATTTGTGTTATTGAGTAACTGGTCAATGTCTTTTGATGTCAGTGATTCGGGAATGTAATTTATATGTAGATAAACTTCATCTTGGACAAAAATCTTGTTACCTTGTTCATCGCTAAAACTCAATTGAAAATCGGTAGTTGGAGGTTGTATATCAGAATAATGAGTTAATAACTGGCTAACAATTTTTTTCTTTTGGCTATGTGTTAATATAGCTTCCGTTGTTACTTTGGTTGAGGCCAAAATACATGTATTATTGAAGAAATGTACCTGAATAACCAGCTTGAATAATTCTGTGTTTTTTCGATAAAAGTACACCACATGTCCGGGCATCTCTGGCTCGTGATTGAGAATAAAGGATTCGTCTCCCATTGAATTTTCAAGGGATTTTGGTGTAATTTTATTTAATTCTTTACCCTGAAATAGGATTTTGTGTTTTGTTTTTATTTCTGTTTTATAACGACAAAACTTCTTTAAATCATCTGCATTTTGAACAAGATTTTCCCTGTAATAAAATGAAGAATTCTTTGTCTGTGGTTTGGTTTTTAATCTACGGAATATTGAAAACATGTGTTCAGTATTGATATGGAAAATGCAATTTTTTTAAATGCTTAGCCAAAAGTACATAAGTATTTACAATTTTGATTAAAAGGAGGCTATATTATCTTTCTTTTTGTTTTTTAACTCAAAATAATAGGCTGTACTGATAAACAATACCAGTAAGACAGCATTAAAAATCAGCTTGATTAGCATAGTTAAATCAGCGAAAAACAGCGAAACAACATAAAGTGAGAGCGCAAAAAGGGAATACATAATTAGTCTCAGGTATTCGTAGTTTATTTTATAAACTCTTCGTCCCCACATAAATGAAATCAGCATGATTGTGAAATAGCAAATAAAGTTAGCCCAAGCAGCTCCCATGAAGCCATATTTTGGAATAAGAACGATATTCAAAACAATGGTAATTATGCTTCCAAAAATAGCAATCAGGGCTCCGTAAAGGGTGTTATTTGTAAGTTTATACCATACCGAAAGATTGTAGAAAACCCCTAGGAAAAGCTTTGCTGCTAAAACAACTGGGACAATAGTAAGACCAACCCAAAATGCTGGGCCAATAAAATATTTGAAAACGTCCAAAAACAACATGACACCCAAAAAGATCAACCAGCAAAAAATTACAAAATAGGTGAGTATCTTGCTGTAGTTTGCTTTGGCATCTTTTTTATCTGCCTCTGCAAAAAAGAACGGTTCGGCGGCGTACCTAAACATTTGTATAAAGAGCATCATGATGATGGCGAGCTTGTAACTGGCGCTGTATATGCCCAACTGAGCATCGGCTGTTGACGGGTCGGGAAGTAAATATTTTAGAAATATTTTATCAGCAACTTCGTTTACCATGCCGGTTAACGAAATTACCAAAATTGGAAGTCCGTAAACAAGCATTTTTTTAAGCAAAGCTTTGTCAATGTTAGGCTTATATTTTTTTAATTCAGAAGAAAGTAAGAGTAATGTAACAAGACTACCCAGCATATTGGCAATAAACACAAATGCCACCATGTTTGTATTTCGATAAATCGGTAATGAATTGAGATTTTCGCCAGCTAATGTTGGAATAACCCACAAAAACAAGAGGTTAAGGGCGATGGTAATTACAACGCTAGCAATCCTGATCGTAGCAAATTTGCGTGCTTTATTCTTAAACCGAAGTTGCGCAAAAGGAATTGCCGCCAAAGCATCGAGGGCAATAATGAGTCCGATAAGGATGATGTAATCGGTGTTTGCCGGATAGTCGATAAGTTGGGCTATGGGCTGAACAAAGAAAAAAACCAAAAGAATAAAAATAACTGTTGTAACTACAATGGAAGTAAGCGTGGTGTTGAAAACGCTCTGTGGTTGATCGGTTTTCGACACATACCTGAAATACGATGTTTCCATTCCGTAGGTTAGCAGCACAAGTAGCAAGGCTACCCAGCTGTATAGCACCGAAATTTGACCATATTCTGATTGATTGAATACAAGAATGGTATAAAAAGGAACCAATAGATAATTTAGAAACCGAGGAACCATTGTTCCCAAGCCGTAGATAGCTGTTTCGCCAGCCAACCTTTTTATCGGATTCGATGAAATTTTCACGTGTCAAAAGTAGTTAATTGCTCCTTTATGTTGTGATCAAATCCGAATCGTTTATTAATGGAAAACTTAGTGTGAAAGTAGTTCCTTTTCCAGCGATAGATTCAAACGAAATGTCTCCATTATTCTCGGTTACTATTGATTTAACAATGGCCAATCCCAAACCTGTTCCGCTCGATTTTGTTGTAAAATAGGGTTTAAATATGTTTTCCTGAACCAACGTATCCATCCCTTTTCCATTGTCGGCGATGGTTATAACAACATAATCTTCGTGGTTTAAACAGCTAACCGATATCGTTTTGTTGGTTTGTGTTGTAAACGACTGTACCGCATTCTTCATCAGGTTGTTGAGCATCCTGATTATGTCCTTTTCTATCACCATTGCTATACAAGGTTTAGCGTGGAAATGGGTAATGAATTCAATTTCGTTGTGGTTATTAAATAGTTCGGTTACGCCGCTTAATAGTTTTACAATATCGGTTTTCGAAAATGATTTGTTTTGAATTGTAGACATTTCACTGAACATTTCGGCCACGTTGTTCAGTGTTTCAATTTGGTCGATTAGCGACCGGGTGGTAATGGCTAGTTTTTTATCAAAATCAGGTTGTTTTTCTAAGTATGCTTTTTCCAGATATTGAACATTCAGCTTCATAGGCGTAAGTGGATTTTTTATCTCGTGCGCCACCTGACGTGCCATTTCTCGCCAGGTTTTTTCTCTTTCCGAGTCCTTTATTAGTACGGCACTCAATTCTAGTTTTTCAACCATTTTATTATACTGATCGATTAATGTGCCAATTTCATCTTTATTTGGCCAAAAAATAGGGGTATTGGGTTTGTCTATTTGAATTTCTGACATTCTCAATTGTAATAACGACAAAGGTCGGGTAATGACTTTTGAGATGATAACGGATATAATTATTCCCAAAAAACCAAAGATGACTGTAAGGTTTATAAAATTGGCTAAAAGCATGCTAAATGACTGCGAAACCTCCGTTTGGCGTGCAAAATAGGGCAAATTGATAATGGCTGCGGGTTGGTTACCTGAGAGGTAAAGCGGAATGTAAGCGGAATAATAAGTCAATTTTCCGATTTTTTCAGTGGTAATGAATGACAGTTGGTGGTCGATAATTAACGCTTCGTATGCTTGTGGATTAATGATGTCGGCCAGCAGTCCTTTTTCCATCATTTCTGGTCTGGATGTGGCTACTAATTTTCCGGAAGGTTCATATAGGTTTATGTCAGAGAAAAAGACAAGCGAAAACTTTTTAAGTAAATTTTGAAGAAAATAGTTTTCTTCAGGTGAAAATACAATATCATCGCTAAGCTTGTGCTGAAGTTCGATATACACCGAATAGGTTTTTTCTTCTAATTGTTTTTTGATTATTTCTTTTGAATTGTTTTGCATGAAAATGAGCGAAACCGCGGCAAGAAGAATAGTGGTTGCAATGATTGTTGCGGTGGTAAAAATCTGTAGTTTGGAGCGTAATGTTATTGAATAGAAGAATTGTTTTTTCGAGGCATAATATCCCATAACGAAAATTCCGGTGAGGGTGATATAAAAAAGAAAGAACACAGAGAACGGAAATAAAATCATGCTGATCGATTTTTTTGGAACACTCACGATGATGGTTTCGTTGTTGTTGTTTGTAACCGCGTAATGACGAAAACCATTAAAAGTAAAATAGCCTTCTGTATATTGTGGGAAATTTTCTTCAGACAACAAAATTGGATACTTAAAATCGCCAAATT
>CAYWNI010000296.1:0-4097 GCA_964459525.1 uncultured Lentimicrobiaceae bacterium
CAGCAATACAATATTACCGAACACAGGGTAACATTCCTTCAATTATTGAAAAAAAGATGACAATCCTTTTTCCGCCCAATCTTTTGCAAGGCTAGCGCGGCCTCCTTATAACCCACGACCAAAACCTTTACCAAAAATTCCAAAAGAGGATATAGGAAACGTAGGATTTGTAGGATTTCAATACTCATTTCCTACGTTTCCTACAAATCCTACGTCCTATATTCAATATTAATCCCCACACTCGTCCTCCCCACTGGCGCAAGTTTGTAACTTGTGCCCCCCACCTCATCTCCTATGAAGGCAGCGGTGACAAGCATCCTTCTTCTCCCACTACTACCAATCCCCCGAAACTTCCGACTTCAGGCTCCCGACTTCGGTCTTTCCACCCCTCTCCAGCGCGAATTTACAATCCGCACCTCCTAATTTTACTTTATACCCTTAGCTCAATTATTCGTTCTAAAGTGAATAATCACACAAAACACGTACTCCTAAACCTGTCTTTTTTATATGATTGTCAATAATCCTTGACCACCACAACCTCTGCCAAAACCCCAAAAGAGGATATAGGAAACGTAGGATTTGTAGGATTTCAATATTCATTTCCTACGTTTCCTACAAATCCTATATCCTATATCACAAACCTCCCTTCATATTCTCCATTTTTCATTTTTTATTTAATATTTCCCTACATTAGCCAAATATTAACAAACCAAAATCAAACAACAATGTACTTGTGGAATTTGACATCAGAACGCTGTAAAAACAGTAGTTTCTGCTATCAGATTTTAGTGATAAGAAATTATTATTTTAAATAGGCGCTTTTAAAATGAACAACATATTACAATACGAATCAGACGTTTGGCGAACAGCAGACCTGCTAATAGGGGCAGGAATCAAGCAAAGTGACTTCCCGAAATATATGATGCCCTACTTTGCGCTCATTATGGTCGAAAGCCGGTTGGTACGTCATGCCGATGAACTCGAAAAGGAAATTAGTAAAGAAAACATCAATAGTTTTATTGAAGAATTCCAAGATCTCGGATTAGGTTATAACAGTTACGTGATCAAAGAGGGCATTACCCTTAAAGACATCTGTAGAAACGATAAAACCTTCGATGTCGATTTCAATGCCTACCTGCGTGCATTCGACAGCGAAACAAAATACTTACTTGGCGTTGACAAAGGTACCGAAGAGGAAAAATTCCTCGACATCTCAGGCATCAGCGGACAACTCCGGAAAAAGAAAATTCTGTTCGACACATTAAAAGCATGGAGCGAGGTGAATTTGGTTCCATTTAACAATTCTGAAATCACTACGCTCGAAGAACATATCAAAAGGAAATGGGCTGACATTTCAGCCGAAACCGCTGGAGAACAATACACTCCCGACGATATCATTTCTCTGATTTCTGAAATCATTACGTCAAAAATAGATGATAGCTCTGGTTTCCTAACTTTATACGATCCCACATGTGGCGGCGGCAACCTGCTTTTTGGTGTGGAGGATAAAATAAAAGCCGAGTTTTCTCGCCCTACGGCTACCTATGGTCAGGAATGGAGCGATAGCTTGTACGCCCTTGCTAAAATTGAAAGCCGGTTCCGGACTGATTCTCATATCGAATATGGTAACACGCTTACAGGTAGAAAATTCGACGACAAACGTTTTGACATCATCGTGGCCAATCCACCCTATGGGGTTGATTGGAAAGGATACCAGCGCGATATAAAAAATGACCAAACCGGGCGGTTCAAAGACCTTCCCTCCATCTCTGATGGTCAGTTTCTGTTTACCCAACACATTATTTCCTATCTGAACGACATGGGGCTTTCCATTGTAGTTCACAACGGATCAACCTTGTTTAGTGGTGATGCTGGTAGTGGCGAAAGCTATATTCGAAAATATTTATTCGATGAGGATTTTGTTGAAGCCATCATTCAAATGCCTACCGATGAATTTTTTAACACAGGAATTTATACCTACTTGTGGGTGTTTAACAAAAACAAGGCTGCTGCCAGAAAAAACAAAATCATACTCATCAACGCCTCCGAACTATACAAACCGCTGAAAAAAAGCCGGGGTAAGAAACGCAAAGAGATGGTGCTCGAAAACAGGCAGTTGATCGTAAAAACATTGGCCGATTTTAAGAATACCGACTTTGCCCAAGTTTTTGACAAATGGCATTTCTATTTCAACAAACAATCCATCATGCTTACCAATGTAGATGAAAATGGAAATTCGCTGGAATCGAAACTGCCGGTTAAAACAAACAGCTCGGGGGAAGAAATAAAGGCCAAATCCATCAAGCTAAAACCTGTTAAAATTACCCAGACAGTTGAGAATAATACCACCGAAATAACCGAGTTTGTCATCACCGAAATCGACAAACTAAAATACCCTACATGGAAACAGCATTTTGATGAATACATTAAACCCCTCTTGGCTCAACTCGACTACAAAGAAGCCGGTTTAAAGGTTTCCGATCAAAAAGCTACCTACTGGTACGATGCTGACCAAGAAACCATTATAAAAGAAACCAAAGGAAAACAGGAAGCTTTGGGCTGTGGCAAAATAGCTGTAAAAGCCACCTATAAGGCAGCCAAAAAGGCCAAACCTGCCTCCATCGAAATAACCGTTGAACTACTTCCCGACTACCAAAAAGACTACGAAATCATTCCTTTTTCTCCCAATGAAACCGAAAACAAACAGCGCATCGCCGATTTTATGGCCAAATATATCACCAAGCCTTTTGTCTATATCGACAATGTGGTAGGTGTGGAAATTAACTTCAACAAAGAGTTTTACCAACCCCAACAACTCCGACCCATCGAAACCATCTTATCCGAACTCAATACGCTCGAAAATCAATTGTCATCACTGGAAAAGGAATTGGAGTTATGAGACTGGAAAAATACAATTCATATCAGGATACAGGTGTAGTATGGTTGCCAAAAATCCCTGCTGAATGGCAAGTAAAAAGAGTGAAAGATTTAGCTGATTACCAAAGTGGTGACTATATTGACTCGAATGAGTTTTCTGATGAAGGTATTTTTCCTGTATATGGAGGAAATGGTTTGAGAGGGTATACCACAAAATATAATCATAATGGAGATTATATACTGATTGGTCGACAAGGTGCATTGTGCGGTAATATTAATTATGCCGCATCTAGTTTCTGGGCTACTGAACATGCTGTTGTGGTATATAAAAAGAAAAATGTGAATCTGTTTTGGTTTGGTGAATTATTAAGAGTAATGAACTTAAATCAGTATTCTCTGTCAGCAGCTCAGCCAGGACTTTCAGTTGAAAAAATTAAACGATTGGAATTGCCCTATGTGTCTAATATCACCCAACAAAATCAAATCGCCCAATACCTTGACCGCAAAACCGCTGCCATCGACCAAAAAATAAACCTCCTTCAACAAAAACACGCCCGTTACCTGGAGCTTCGCAAAAGCCTGATTAATGAAACCGTTTGCCGCGGTTTAAATAAAAATGCACCCCTGAAAGATAGCGGTATTGAATGGATTGGGAAGATACCTGAGCATTGGAAAAAAATAAGACTTAAGGATATAGGTTTTCTATATAGTGGATTATCAGGAAAAAGCGGCAGCGACTTTAATCAGGAAAACAATAAAAACAATAGAGGGTTTATCCAATTTACTAATATTGCAAACAACACTTACTTGAACCCGAATATACTTGGAACTGTAGCTATAACTCCGAACGAGAAACAGAATAAGGTAAAAAGTGGGGATTTATTCTTTCTGATGAGTTCAGAAGGTTACGAAGATATTGGAAAGACAGCACTTCTTAATGATGAAGTACCAGAAACCTATTTAAATAGCTTTTGCAATGGTTTCCGTATATTCAACAAACAACATAATTCTGCGTTTCTTAATTACCAACTCCTAAGTGAAACTTATCGACATATATTAATTGTTGAAGGAAAAGGATTTGGTTTTATCACTGTTGAAGGTGGTGACAAGGATTTATTTTTCCACAGCAATTCTTTAGTCGGTATCTCCTTTGAAGAGATCCAAGAAGGTGACAATGTTACTTTCGAGAGCGAACAGTCCCCTAAAGGACCTAACGCAGT
>CAYWNI010000297.1:0-4094 GCA_964459525.1 uncultured Lentimicrobiaceae bacterium
TTCAAAAACGATAATTCGCGCAAACGTGCTGCTAGAATGCTGTAGTCGTAATCGGTTACGAGAAAGATACTGTCATCGGGCAAAAAGTGTATGGTGGTACCTGATTTTTTAGACTCTCCAATTACTTCAACAGGAGAAACAGGTTTCCCCTTGCTGTATTCCTGTCTAAAAATCTTGCCTTCTCGCTCAATAGTAGCTACCAGCTTAATCGACAGAGCATTAACGCAGCTTACCCCAACTCCGTGAAGTCCGCCTGAAACCTTATAGGAACCTTTGTCGAATTTACCTCCCGCATGCAATACCGTCATAACCACTTCGAGTGCCGACTTTTTTTCTTTTTCATGTAATCCGGTAGGAATTCCACGTCCATTATCGGTAACGGTTATGCTGTTATCTTCGTTAATAAAAACATCAATGGTATCGCAATAGCCAACCATGGCCTCATCGATAGAGTTGTCGACAACCTCGTAAACCAAGTGGTGTAGTCCCTTGATATTTACATCGCCGATGTACATCGCCGGACGTTTACGCACTGCTTCAAGTCCTTCGAGAACCTGAATGTTGCTGGCAGTATATTGGGCTGAATTATGTGCTGTTTTTTCTTCTTCTGTCATAGTGCAATCTCTATTTCTTTCCTTTTTAAATAGGTGTGCAAAGTTAATAAAAAATGTGCGTTATACTATCAAAAAAGCGTAGGTTTCACACGATTTAAAAAACAACGTAAAGAGCTTGATAGTAGTGTTGTATGTCAATTTGGATTAGGTTGTTAACAAAAAATAAGAGTTTAGAATTTATAAGTCAGCCCACCCATAACCTGCCAGCCTTGAACAGGGTACTGGTAGTATCGTTCGTAATGGTTGTTTAATAGATTCGTGCCATTGAGCCAAATGGTAAATTCTTCTTTAAGCTGATAACTTATTCCGGCGTTGATGTCGATAAATGGATCGAGCGTAACATCTAAAGGCAACATGCCCGATACATCGAGCGCGTGCCGTTTACCGAAGCCAATTATCTCGGCTTCTAACGTTATTTTAGGGGCTACTTTGGTGCTCGCGCCTAGGTTAAATTGAGTAAGAGCCTTGTGGTAGGGCTGTCTTAACGAATCAAGCGAATAGCTGTTGAGTGAGGCACCAGCCATTATTTTTGTGTTCTTCTGCAACGTGTAGGTGATTTCTGCATTAACACCAAACCGACTTCCTTTATCATAAATGGTATTTAGCATGTTTTGAGGAACAGGATTTGTAATCCATGAAAAAGGTAATTCCTCATTTACAAAGAAATAGAGCGCATTAAATTTTGTCCAATTACCTTCAATGCTGTAGTTAACCTGGTGTGCTATGTTGCCTCTGAATCCACCAAAAATATGCAAACCTCGATCCCAATTCAGCGGTGCTGCCGGATTAAGCCACGGATTCTCCGTAGTGAGTTTTTTGTAGCCGTTGTACTCTACCTGACCATCGACGCCAGCAAAAGCAGTTAAACTTTCCTCTACAAGATTGGCGGCGGCATGAAGATAAGGATAGAAATAAAAGTCAAAATTATTGGTGTTCAGGAAATTAAATTGCAGGCCTACTGTGAAGTTAATGATGTTGTAGTGTCCTTTGAAATAAGGCATCACGTTGATAAGTGTTCCCGTTAAGCTGGAAAGGCTGTCGTTTGCACCCACAAAATCTATATTTCCACTAAGCCCAAGATGTTGGTAATTAAGTAATTCACTTAGCTCGTATTCCTTAAAAGCATTAAAATCAAGATTGATATAGGTTTCGCTGGTTTTGTGTTTGTCAAAATAATATCCTGCTGTTAGGTTAATTTCGTGGTGCAGCTTTTTGTTGTTCTTGTAATTGCTTATCAATCCAGCTTTTGCCTCTATCGAATTAAACGCCTGTTTGAAAATGTCAGCATTTTCATCAATATTGGGGTAATCGTCAGGTTTAAAGCCATAAAAACGATTCGTGTTTAATTGGTAATTAAGCCCAGTTTTAAACAAATGGTTCTTCATAAAATGGGTGTAGCCCAAATCAATACCCGTTTTGCTGTATGGGCTTTTTGCGTAATCAGGTACCGATGAAAACGTAGAGATGTGATGAATTCTGGCATCAAAGCGGTTTTTATTTCGTTGCCCAGATGAGTGATAGAAGTCGATATAGGGAGTTAACAGACTACCCAATCCCACCAACAAAGTGTTGTTGTAGCTTTTTTCGCGTTTTGAAGGATTAATGGCGATGGGAGTAATGGGATCGCTGGTAATTTCTGTAGGATGTATTATTGTTAGTATGTTGTACTCAAACACAGGTTTCTCACTGTTTTTGGCTTCTTCAACGGGCTGAACATTAATTTTAAAAGCATCGTTTATCGCCGGATCGAAGGTGCCAATGATGGTCACTTCTTCGTGATGCTTTTCAGGAACAGGGTTTTCCTGAGCCTGGAGATTTGTGCATACAAACAACCCGAATATAGTTATGGCCGCTATTAATCTACTTAATTTCTTCATCTTGTTCCTGATTATCTGTATCTTGGTTATTCAATTTTGATTCATTGTAGGCTTGAAGGCGCGCAAGTTTTTCACTGGCAATTGTTTTTAGATCTTCGCCTTTGTAGTTTTCGATAACACTTTGCAGGGTTTGTTCCGCTTGAAAAATATTGTCACGACCTACGTAAATGTCAGCTAGTAGAATAAACGCCTTGGCAATCCAATAGTCCTCAGAAGGATATTTTTCGGCCAACTCGTACACCTGATTTTCGGCTGTTTCCAACTGATTGTTTCGGTAGTTTAACAGAGCCACCTGATAGGAGGCTTCAGCACCCTTTTCACCTGATGCCAAATTGGCCACCAGGGTAAATTCCTTCATTGCTTGTGCTGTGTTGTTGTTCATCATGTCCATTTTGCCCAGTAAATAATGCGCGTTAATAATCTGATCTTGCAAAATCCGTTCTGTCATGAGCAGGCTTTTGGCAGCGTCACGTGCGGTGCTGTAATCGCCTATTAGGAATGCCGTTTGCATGGTGCCATCAAGGGCTTCCAAACGCAGTTCAGTCTGGTCTTCCATTAGGGTCAGTTGTTTGTAGTACTGGTTCGACTTGCCGTAGTCGCCAGCCGTAAAGGCCGCTCTGGCGAGCTTTAGCATAGCTTTAGCTGTGTATTGATTTTCAGGCAAAGCTGCTATTTTTTCATAAACCAACAACGCTTCATCAGGTTGGTTCAGTTTTTCGTAACACAATGTTAGGTAGTTGTAGCTGGCCAAAACAAATCCGCCATTGGGGTACAAATCAAGGTATTGATTGAGTGATCTGATTGTGTTGGCGCAATCGTTGGTCAGGTAGTAGTTTTCGCCAGTTGTAAAGGTTAATGAATCCTCTTCACTTGTAGATATCTGCACGAAATCAAGGTTTTTGGCATAGGCGAGGTATTGATCTACCTTACCCATATCCATGTAAATGCTTTGAAGTGTGTTTAGCGATTCCTTTGCCTCGTTTGATGCGGGATACCTGTCGACCACTTGTTTTAGCACTTTGATGGCTTCGTTGTTCTGTCCATTTTTATAGTAAACAAATCCCGTTTTTACCAATGATTTTTTGGCCAATTGGCTTGTTGGTTTTTCTTTTACAATTCGATTGTAATAGCTGATTGCGAATCGTTGGTCATTCATTATCAAGTAGGTGGATGCAATTTCGTATAAAGCTTCCGTGTAATAGGTCGATTTCCTAAAGTTCTGCGTAAGCTGGATAAGCTGTTCGTTTTTCTGTTGAAAATTCCCTGACGAACCATAGCATGCAGCCAATTGAAAAAGAGCGTAGTCGGCATCATTTGCACCTGAATTGATTACCTTTTTATACCATTGCATAGCGGTATTGTATTGTTTGAGAATAAAATAGCTGTCGGCAAGGCGCAGCCATGCATCTGAAGTTTGGTCTTTTGAGGCATTTGTGTTTTTTAGGAAACCTTCGAAACCAGCAATGGCTTGTGTGTATTTTTTTTGATTGAAAGCAGTGTATGCCATGTTGTATTGCGCCACGGGAATCAGGCTGGTTTGCCGTGAGGCAGGCATATTCAAAAAGGCATAGAATTTACGTTGTGCAAGGTCATACTGTTTCAT
>CAYWNI010000298.1:0-4084 GCA_964459525.1 uncultured Lentimicrobiaceae bacterium
TAGCGCAAGGCGACTGGGTTGAACTGATTACCATACAAACTCCTACCGCTAACGATGACAGCGGAAACGGGATGCCAGGCAACGCCGTAGAAATAAACGTGCTGGCTAACGACGAACCAGGAGACGTCCCAATCGATCCAACTACAGTACAAATTGCTGGCACCAATGGCCCTGGCGAATCACTCATCGTTGCTGGCGAAGGTACTTGGTCGATAAACCCTGTAAATGGCAACATTACCTTTACACCCGAAGCCGGATTAATTGGGAGTCCCACTCCTATTCAGTACTTTGTTCGTGATGAAGACAATTATGCTTCCAACCTGGCTACCGTTACAGTAACTTACCCAGTAGGCCCTGCGGCAAACAACGACAACGCCCTCACGGAAGTAGATACGCCAGTCGATATCAATGTTCTGGCTAACGATGTGGCTGGCAGTACTGCCATCGACCCAACATCTGTGGTTTTTATAACAGGAACTGAACCTGACCCCACAACAGTAGGTACTTTTACCGTTAACGCGGTAACAGGACTGGTTACCTTTACTCCAGTGACTGGATATGTTGGTACAGCTACCATCAACTATCAGGTCTGTGACTTGAATAGTTTGTGCGACATAGCTACCATAACGGTGGATATACTTGCAGGAACATCTAACTTGTATCCCGCCACAGGGCCCGGCACACTTGCTTACGAGGATTTGTGGCCCGGTAAAGGCGATTACGACTTTAACGATCTGGTGCTCGACTACCAATTTGAAATCACCACCACCACCAGTAATTTTGTGCAAGAAATTGCAGCTACATTTACCATCAAGGCATTTGGTGCTTCGTTTGAAAACGGATTTGGCTTTCAACTGGCCGATGTAATCAATCCTGCTGATGTCACCGTTTCAGGATCGCTACTTACCGAAGACATAATTACACTTGATGCCAATGGAACTGAAGCCGGTCAAACGAAAGCCACCATCATTGTTTATGACAATACTTTTTCGCAAATGCAACATCCTGGCATGGGCATAGGTGTAAACACCACGCCAGATGCTCCTTACGTAATGCCAAAAACCATTGTCATCAACATCGCTTTTAAACCCAATACTTACAGTTACAACGATTTGGACATAGCTAATTTCAATCCGTTTATTTTTGTAAACAAGGACAGAAGTGTCGAAGTTCACTTGCCTGACTACCCTCCTACGGACTTAGCCGATATGGCTCTTTTCGGGCAATGGGAAGACGACAGTGACCCTGCTACAGGAAGGTATTACAAAACAAAAAGCAATCTTCCATGGGCAATCAATATTTATGAAACCTTTGATTACCCGATAGAAAAACAAGAAATTGTGTGGGCATACCTGAAGTTTGCAGCTTGGGCAACGAGTGGCGGAGTGCAGTTCCCTGACTGGTATCAAGATCAAACGGGGTACCGCAATAATTCGCTGATTTACGTGATACCAACAGAATAATACTTCAATAAGCTCATTCCTTTGTTAAGGACGTTTTTAAATCCGCTGCTTGAATCAAGTAGCGGATTTTTTGCGTTACTAAACCAAAACAACCAAAAAACGACAGTATTTAAAACTATCCCACTATATTTGCGCACATGTTTGAAGCCCTCGACACATTAGATCATGTTCGATTAAACTTTAGTCAGGACGGACTACACTTTTTGAATTTTGCTCTGGCCATCATTATGTTTGGAGTGGCCTTGTCAATCAAGCTAAGCGATTTTAAGTTGATTGTTCAAAAGCCAAAACCTGTAGTTTCAGGATATGTGGCGCAATTTTTCTTACTACCTGCTGTTACGTTTGCTTTTATTATCCTCATCAAACCAACGCCTTCGGTAGCATTGGGCATGTTATTGGTAGCTTCCTGCCCTGGTGGCAACATTTCCAACTTCCTTTCTTCGCTTGCCAATGGAAACACTGCTTTGTCGGTAACCCTTACAGCACTTGCCACCCTGTCGGCCATGTTCATGACACCTTTTAATTTCTCGTTGTGGGGAGGCTGGTATGTAAAATACTACAACAACCACGGTGGCGATTTTTTACGTCCGCTCGAAATAAACCCTGCTGACATGTTTTCTACCGTGTTCATCATTCTCGGCCTACCTGTGATTGCAGGCGTGCTATTTGCCCGCTATTTCCCTGAAACTACTGCCATAATAATCAAGCCCATCAAGCAGTTCTCTGTTTTGTTTTTTCTGGTGGTAGTGGTGGTTATGTTGTGGAAAAACTTAGGTCAATTTTTTCAGAGCATCCACCTAATTTTCATTATCGTACTTATCCACAATGCCTTGGCATTGGGCACAGGTTACTCCGTAGCCACCTTATTAAAAACACAACGTCGAGACCGCAGATCCATTACCATCGAAACAGGCATACAGAATTCGGGGCTTGCACTAGCACTTATGTTTAATCCAAAAATATTTCCAGTTGATTTCGAACTGGGAGGAATGGCCGTAATTGCAGCCTGGTGGGGAATCTGGCACATCTTATCGGGACTTACCCTGGCCTACTTCTGGGGACGAAAACCATTATCTTAATCTAAAAGCAATCAAGTGGGCAATATCGAAGACAAATCATGGAGATACGCATTGCTTAAGCAATTGGTAAAGATTCCTTTTCTTATAACACACCGCCATTTTACTGTTAATGGACTTGCGAATGTGCCAATCGATAAGCCCGTAATTTTTGCACCCAACCACCAAAATGCTTTGCTCGACCCACTTGCCATTATTTTTTCTGGACACTTTCAACCTGTATTTTTGGCGCGTGCCGACATCTTTAAGAATAAAATTGTAGCCCGCATATTAAACTTCTTGAAAATACTACCTGTATATAGAATACGCGATGGAAAAGACAATCTGGACAACAACACAGGCGTATTTGATGCTGCGGTGCGCATACTGCAGCACAACAAAATGCTTTGTCTTTTTCCTGAGGCCTCGCACATTGGCATGAAAAGCATGCTGCCTCATAAAAAGGCCATCCCTAGAATCGTGTTTATAGCTGCCGAAAAAACAGACTACCATATTGATATACTAATTGTTCCGGTAGGTATTAACTATACCAGCTATTATGGTTTCCGAAGGAGCGTTACCATAAACTTTGGTAAACCGATAAGTGCAAAACAATATTACATAACGTTTCAGAACGAAGGCGAAACAAAAGCTGCTAATGCCATGCGTAATGCTATTTTTAATGCTGTAAAACAACTTGTTGTTCATGTCCCCAGCAAGGAGGATTACCCACTCTACGAGCAAGCTTTTGAGATGGCTGCTGCTGGTGTTTTTAAAACACCACATACCCGTTCTGTCGATTTTGTTGCCCGCGAGCAATGGCTAACTGAAATAATTTCAGACGAGATTACACGACAGCCAGAAAACAAAAATGCCTTGGTTGATGCTGCAAATCGTTATAAAATACTCAAAACCAAGCTAAATATCACAGAACAAACCCTTAAACAGGGTCGTGTATCCTTTGTTGAAATGGTCAGTTTTGTTTTTGCATTTGTTGTCACATTCCCCATTTCGTTGTGGGGTGCAACCGCAAATGGCTTGGTATTCTACCTCACAAGGTATCCCTATCGAAAATACATTAAAGATCAGCAGTTTTACAGTTCGTTTTCATTCGTGATGAGCCTTGTTATTTACCCCCTTTGGTATCTGGCAGCTTACTTTGCTGTCAACTTTTTTATTTCAAATAGAACTCTAGCTTTGTTTTTGTTACTCGTTTCGGTACCTTCGGGTATATGGGCATGGAAAATGGCGCAGAAGATAAGATCGCTGCGACGCAGAATAGTTTACAACGGTTTGATCCATAAAAACAATCCATATGCTACCGAGGTTAACAGGCTTCACAATAAACTACTTTCTTTCTTTGGTCGTTGCATTAACCAGAAAACGGAATAAACTAGAGATTATGGCAGCACGCCTTTTGTTATTTTTACATAATAGGATTTAAGGCTCAGTTGAGCCCAAAAAAAGCAGGCCGCGATGAAAACATCACCCACAACCTGTAAAACAACGCCAAAAATTAAGGCCAGCACCCGCTCAATTGAGTTTTAAATCATGTTGGGCTAAGCC
>CAYWNI010000299.1:0-4077 GCA_964459525.1 uncultured Lentimicrobiaceae bacterium
TTCTTCATCCAATGCCAACCATGTAACCTGCACCCAATGTCACACCGACAGACCACATAAAAGTCAGTTGCTGAACAACCATTACCGGCGGGTGGCGTGCCAAACCTGTCACATAAGCGAATACGCTAAGGTTCAGCCCACCACCCTCGTGTGGGATTGGTCGTCAGCAACAAGGTTAGATTCTGCAGGTAAGCCAATAGGCGTAACAAAACTTCCCGACAGCACTTATGTATTTGATGGCAAAACATACGAAAACGTACATGTGCAGTACGACTCCAAGCATGGCACAATGGTTAAGAAAAAGAATGTCGTTCCTGAGTATGTTTGGTTTAACGGGAATGCCAATCACCACAAACTTTTGGATATTATTGAAGACACTGCATCTTCATTGATTTTAAACCCCTTGCAGGGGTCTTATTGGGACAATATTCGCCCAAAAGATGCTGAAAATCCATCCCGAATATTTCCTGTAAAGGTAACGCGAGGACGTCAGCCTTTCGACACAAAAAACAAAATACTCATTCAGCCGAAGCTTTATGGTGAATACAAAGGTAGCGATGCATTGTGGACAGACCTCGATTGGGACGCTTCTTTTGCAGCAGGAATGGAATATACCGGATTGCCTTATAGCGGCGAATATGGATTTATGAAAACAGAATCGTACTGGCCACTAAACCATGAAGTTTCAACTTCTAACAGGGCCTTACAATGTATTGACTGCCATGTTAGAGATGAAGGACGACTGCAGCAACTGACTGGTTTTTACTTGCCCGGTCGCGACACAAACCTGTGGCTCGACAGAGCAGGACTGGTCTTTATCCTCCTTGTTGTATTTGGTGTTTCAATACATGGGTTGATTAGAATTATAAAACGATAAAATACCACTTTAATATGAAAAAAGTACTTATTTATAAAGGATACGAACGTTTCTGGCATTGGACACAAGCCTTGTTGATATTTCTCCTCGCGTTTACCGGATTTGAGGTGCATGGCACGTACCATGTGATGGATTATGGTCAGGCTGTTTTGTTACACCAAAACCTCGCGTGGGTTTTTATCGTGTTAATCGTATTTACACAGTTTTGGAACTTTACCACGGGCGAATGGCGGCAGTACATTCCAACTACCAAGCTGTTGAAGGCACAAGTAAATTACTATATAACAGGTATTTTCAAGCATGCTCCTCACCCTACACGGAAAACTGTTTACAACAAGTTTAATCCCCTCCAGCGACTTACTTACCTGGGGCTGAGGTTACTCATTATCCCGGTTGTGGTTTTTAGCGGATTGTTGTACATGTATTATGTGTACTTTGTTGATGCCGGTGTGGTGGGCGATCTCGCACCCATTGCCTTTTTTCACACTGTGGGCGCATATTTACTTATTGGCTTTGTTGTAGCCCACGTTTACCTCACCACAACAGGGCATCGGCCACTTTCGGCAATAAAAGCCATGATTACTGGTTGGGAAGAAATGTCGGATGAAGATGCCCGCATTGCCCTTGAAGAAAACCTAAAGGTTGCTTTAGTCGAAAGTCGCAAGAGCATTAGTGGTGTTGAAAACACTGATAAGCAGGAAATGTTTGATCAGGCTTTTGGACAAGTCGCTCAAAACCTCGGAATGGAGACAGGTGGCTTATTGCTGCGCGAAAAGCTACTTCATTCCAATGTTGGCTATTTCCGCATAAACAAAGAAGGTTTTTATGAAGAAGTCAATGCGGTTTGGCTAAACCTTTATAAATGCACAAACGAAAAAAATGTAATAGGCTCTCATGTAACGCTCGATCGTACGGATACCGAAAAAAAACACATCATGAAATTGGTTGAATATGTACTCGCTGGAAACACTGTTACAGGCGAGCGTATCCAGCGTTTGTGTAAAGACGGATCAATTGGTTATCACACAGTTTCTGCAACGTATTTCAAGGATGCTGATGGAAAGATCGTAGGTCTCGAAGGTTTTATTATCGACATCACACACCAGGTAGAAGCTGAAAACGAGTTGGATAAAGTAGCAAAATAAGAATGGTGTCACAAATGTTAGCCAATCTGTCTTTTCCGTATTTTTGCCGAAATTAAACTTGTATGAAGCTTTTAATGATTTACGCCAGCCGTTTTGCCTACCAACCCATGTCGAAAACGCTTGAAGATTTTGAAGATGTTGATCAGGGTGCAGAGTATGAGCAGGTGCTAGTGGCTTTTATACACGCAGAAGAATCGGACGAGGAAAATCCGAAAGGCGTGGAGGATAAGCTGCTCAAAAACCTGAAATGGGCGGCTAAAAAAAATGACACCACACGTGTTGTTTTGCATTCGTTCGCGCATTTATCTGAATCTAAAGCCGCACCAGATTTCACAAAACAAATTTTCGATAAGGTGGAAGCACGTTTGCTAAACGCAGATTATCATGCATCACAAACTCCTTTTGGCTATTTTTTAGATCTTGATTTGCAAGCACCAGGCATCAGTCAGGCACGTATTTTTAAGGGTTTTTAAGCGAAACATCAAAAAATATTCCAGCCGAGTTTCAAGAAAAGCACAGGGTGGTACTATCTGTGACTAGTGCATGCTGGGAAGGCTTCAATATCCCAATGAAAAGTAAATCTAAAGCATGAAACAAAACTTCAATATGAAGTGAAAGCGATGCGCACTATTCTCAAAAATGCGAGTTCAACCACCCTAACCACGCTCTTCCATAAGCGCATTCAATACTTTGTTTTCATCGCGGAGGCGCGCTGCTTCAATAAAGTCTAGTACTTTTACAGCAGCCTGCATGTCTTTTTTGTTTTTATCAATAGCCAATTCAATTTCTTTTCTACTCATGTATTGAACTACCGGATCGGCAGCAATAGTTGGGGCACTGCCACCAATGTAGGCTGGGTCTTTGCGGTTGTTTGCCAGTCCTGTTTGGTCCATAATCGAAGTTATCGACTTAACAATGGCCGCTGGCGTGATGTTGTGTTTTTCGTTGTAAGCCATTTGTTTTTCCCGTCGGCGGTCAGTTTCTTCAATGGTTTGCGCCATCGACCGGGTAATCTTGTCGGCGTACATAATCACTTTGCTATCCAGGTTTCTGGCTGCCCTTCCTGCGGTTTGTGTAAGCGACCTTCCCGATCTCAAAAAACCTTCTTTGTCAGCGTCGAGGATGGCTACCAAAGCCACTTCTGGCAAGTCAAGTCCTTCGCGTAAAAGGTTAACACCCACCAGCACATTAAAAGTTCCCAAACGCAGTTCGCGTAAAATTTCTACCCTGTCGAGGGTGTCCACGTCAGAGTGAATATACCGTGTCGAAATGTTCAAGTTGAGCAGGTATTTAGTTAACTCCTCTGCCATGCGTTTGGTAAGCGTGGTCACAAGTACGCGGTAGTTTTGGGCAACGGTTTTCTCTATTTCATCCAGTAAGTCATCAATCTGGTTCAGGCTGGGGCGTACTTCTATGGGTGGATCGAGCAAGCCTGTGGGACGTATAACCTGCTCCACGACAACGCCCTGCGACTTCTCGATCTCGTAGTCGGCAGGGGTAGCGCTAACAAAAATTGCCTGACGTGTAAGGCCTTCAAATTCCTCAAATTTCAATGGGCGGTTATCCATTGCAGAAGGAAGCCTGAAGCCATATTCTACAAGGTTTTCTTTTCGCGATCGGTCGCCGCCATACATGGCTTTAACCTGAGAAACCGTAACATGACTTTCGTCGATAACGGTTAGATAATCGTCAGGAAAATAATCCAACAAACAAAAAGGCCTGCTTCCCTGATCGCGGCCATCGAAGTAGCGTGAATAATTTTCAATACCAGAGCAGTACCCCAGTTCGCGCATCATTTCAAGGTCGTAGGTTACTCTGTCCTCCAATCTTTTGGCTTCGAGATGTTTGCCAATTTCTCGAAAATATTCTGCCTGCTTTATCATGTCCATTTTTATACCTTCCAGTGCCGACTTCATTTTGTCGGGAGAGGTAACAAAAATATTTGCAGGATAAATGGTGACCTGATCAAGGGTGCTCACCCGCTTTCCTGACGCAACATCTATGCTTTCAATTGTTTCCACTTCATCGCCCCAAAAAACAACCCTGAATGCATAG
>CAYWNI010000300.1:0-4056 GCA_964459525.1 uncultured Lentimicrobiaceae bacterium
GCCGCAGGTTTGCTGCGCACGGCCATGCGCTCACGCGGCATGACGCTTTTCCTCGAACCCAAAGCCATGTATAACGATCCTGTATCAGAAGCCGTTGTGCCAGAAGACTTTGAGGTGCCTTTTGGTAAAGCCAGGATAAGGCACGAAGGAACTGACATGAGCGTTTTTACTTACGGGAATACACTACCAATGTGCCTTAAGGTTGCTGAAAAAATCGAAAGCGAAACTGGTAAATCTATTGAGGTAATCGACCTTAGATCACTGCTTCCGCTTGATGAAGAAGCCATTTTAACCTCGGTAGCGAAAACGAATAGAGCAATCGTGGTTCATGAGGACAAGGTCTTCGCTGGTTTTGGTGGCGAAGTCGTTGCCCTTATCAGTCAAAAGGCTTTTAAATCGCTCGATGCTCCTGTCGTGCGTGTTGGGTCGACTTTTACGCCTGTGGGTTTTAATCGGATTCTTGAAAAAGCCATTTTGCCCGACAATGATAAAATTGAAAAGGCTATGAGGGAGTTACTCGAATTTTAATCTTTAATTTTAAGTTCTAAATTCTTGTAAGGTTGATAGATTATAATATTGTTCTTTTCTCGCTAAGTTTATCTAGCGATTACTTTATAGGATTTTAGTTATATTTCTGATTTATCTCAAAGAATGGACGTTTCAACCTTTCTAAATGCTCTACAATTTATAATTAAGAAAAATTATAAATAATATTTACAAGCTGTTAAAGTAACTTAAAAACAATACATTAGATTGTCTTTGCAAATTATTTTAATGTAATTAGAGTTCTACTGATACCCCTCAAACTATTAGCAGGATGAATAATTTGCATTTTGATTGATAAACGAATTATTTTTGTAGCATATATCACAAAACCACAAATCAGATGAAGAAAACACTTTCACTTTCGCTTATGCTTTTTGCATTAACAAGCCTTATTGCACAGATTCCTCGCGAGCTGGTGCTTATTGAGGTGGGAACTGGAACAGCTTGCCCCTATTGTCCCGGAGCCGCTATGGCTTTAGAGGAATTTTATGAAAATAATGATCCTGTGGCAGGAATTGAATACCACTCTTATAACACGACCAGTATCTTTAACACACCTGAAGCTGCAGCACGAACGTCATACTACAGTATTTCAAGCTATCCAACAGCCCAGTTTGATGGTGAGTATACACAATCTGTTGGTGGCAGTAATACACAGAGCATGTATAATAATTACTTGCCAAAAGTTAATAGTCGAATGGCTATTCCGACTGAGTTCTCGATTGATGTATTTGGAAACAATACTGGTAATAATTATGATATCGTAGTTGTCGTTGCTAAGGAGTCAGCTTATTCAGGAACTGATTTAAAGGTACGATTGGCCCTAACTGAATCTGATATTCCTTACAGTTGGCAGGGAATGTCGGAGCTAGATTTTGTTGAAAGGTTAATGGCTCCTGACGCTAATGGTACTCCGGTTACATTTGCTGGTATTGGAGATGTGCAGGAAGTGGACTTATCGTTTGTTTACAACAACTCATGGGTAGCGGCTAATTGTGAGCTGATCGTCTGGATACAGGATGATGCAAATAAATTTGTTTTGCATGCCACCAAGGTAGCCTTAACCGATTTGCTTCCATGGCAAGCTATCGCTAATTTTACTGCAAGCAGCGAAGCTACCTGCGAAGGTAGCGCTGTCAACTTTGTAGATTTGTCGACCGGCCCAATCATATCTTGGAACTGGACTTTTGAAGGAGGTACACCCGCTACATCTACCAGCCAAAATCCTGAAGTAGTATTTAATACACAAGGTAACTATAATGTTTCTCTTGAGGTTTTTGATGGTGTTGTTTCAAGTACACTTGATGTTGTTGATTTTATGTCGGTCATTGTTCCACCTGTTCAATCATCAGTGCCTACAGGGCCTGCTTTTGCCTGTGCAAGCAGTACATATGAATATACAGTTGATCCAGTTCCTACTGCTGATTCTTACACATGGGCAGTAGAGCCTGCCGCAGCGGGTACTATAACTGGTACAGGACTTACTGCTACTTTCACAAGCGATGATGATTTTGTAGGTGATTATACTATTTCAGTGCGTGCAGATAATTTCTGTGGTGAGGGAGTTTGGTCTGCACCTTTTACAGGAACATTAAACTATACCCCTCAACATTATTGGTTATCAGATGGCGGTAGATTTTGCGAGGGCGGTGATGGTATCGAGGTTTCTCAAACTGAATCGGAAATCGGAATTAACTATTTGCTTTATATGGATAATGTATATACAGGACAAACTGTTGCCGGTACTGGAAGTTTCTTGAGCTATGGCCTGCACAATCAGGACGGTGTATATACCGCATTTGCGGAAACGTCAATGTGTAGTACTCAAATGTGGGGAACCCCTTATTTGCACAGTATAACGGTTCCAAATCAGGCTTCACAGCCAGCAGGAGAGCAACTCATTTGTGATGCTGGAGAAAGCCGATATACTACAAATACACTTAATAACACTAACGGTTATACTTGGGAACTTTCTCCTGCTGAAGCTGGTGAATTAACACCCAATGGTGTAGAAGTGAATATAGTATGGTCACAAACTTTTGCTGGCGAGGCCATGTTAAGGGTGTCAGGAGAGAATCAATGTGGTTCAGGCGAATTTTCTGAGGCGCTTTCTATTTTATTATCAGATACTCCTACTCCGATTGTAGAAGGACCCACTCAAACTTGTGACTATACAGAAGAGGTTTATTCTGTTACAGCTGTTGCTGGAAATTTATACAATTGGGAAATTGAGGGTGGCTATATTACTGCCGGTGCTGGCACAGCACAGGTGTCTGTAATGTGGACAGATCCTGGCACAGGAACAATTAATCTGACAGAAGCTACCCCTGAAAACTGTGAGGGTGTTGCTGTTCCGGTTACCGTTATCATTGATAACTGTACTGGTATTGAGGAAGCTGATATTAATGCAATCAGAATTTATCCTAACCCAGTTACATCGTTGTTGAATATCGGTTTTGAGAAACCTGAAAACAGTGAGGTTACTGTCAGAATTATTAATTCTTTCGGGCAACTTGTGTGGATGCAAGAGCATCAGGTTACTGAAGCAACAACGCAATTACAGATCAACACAAACGAATGGAATAAAGGCTATTACGTAGTCGAGATTAATGATGGAACAACACGTGTAGTGAAACGCACTTTTGTAAAATTATAGATTGAATTGGGTTTTATAAAAAAAGCTCCTGCGGAAACCCGTAGGAGCTTTTTTTGGATTATTTCTCAAACTTTAGTTTCATTTGAGAGCGGATTATCTCTGCTTTGGAACTCTGTTGTTCAGTTTGATACGTGATAAACACTTATGATATTTGAAAAATCATGAATTGGATACTTTTAATTATTGCTGGATTGTTTGAAGTGGCTTTTGCAGCCTGTCTTGGAAAAGCCAAAGAAGCAACAGGAATGGTGGCAACCTACTGGTATATCGGTTTTGTGATATGTTTGACCATAAGCATGGCTCTGTTGGTTAAGGCTACGCAACAACTACCCATTGGAACTGCCTATGCCGTTTGGACGGGAATCGGTGCTGTGGGAACTGTTCTTGTTGGTGTTGTGATATTTAATGAACCAGCTACTTTTTGGCGGATGTTTTTTATAACCACATTAATTGCTTCGATAATCGGACTTAAGGTGGTTTCGTACTAAGCAATGAGAAATCAAAAAAAATACTAAGATTACACAGACGTTATTTGATTGTCGTCCAAAAAGTTTTCAGGAGTTTGGTTATAAACCTAAACCTATGCTTTGGTGAGTTTTCTATCGTGAAGTGAGATATAATGGTTTTTATGTCTTGAAAAGCTGAGATTATCTACTTTTGTTTGTCGATTTGGAAAGTTAGCTATTTCAGCTTTCTGCCGATGAAAACAGTTAGAATTTAAACGGTATAAAACAACGAGACTCTAAATGATGAAAAAATGCCAGACATTGTTAATCCTTTGTTGCATGCCCATTGCGTTGTTTTCTCAATATGACTGTATTTCGACGCTAGCTCCCGGATTTCAGAGCTAATAA
>CAYWNI010000301.1:0-4053 GCA_964459525.1 uncultured Lentimicrobiaceae bacterium
CTTTACCACCTTCTCCACTTTGGCCTTCGAAACCTTTAACATGGGGCGGAATGGAAGTATCGCTTATGGGCTAATCTACATGGTAGCAACCAATGTGCTGGGCATATCACTGGCTGCCGCCGGATATTATCTTTCAAAACTATTTTAATGCACGAAATTGAACCATACTACCAGTGGCGCGATTTTTACGTAGCCGCCGACGACCCGCATTCGCCTTTTCATGGCAATCAATACAGCGAATTTGAACTTTCGAACGCTGTTTACAATTACCTCATTCACCCACAATGGGATGCTTTTGGCTCAGCCACGCTTTACATTAAGTTACTGATGGTGAGTTACGAGAAGCATTATGCCATACTTGAGCTAATAGGCGAATGGAACGATACTTTGTATAACGACATCATGTACCTTTATCAGGAAGTTGTTGAACCACTCATTGACAATGAAATAACGCATTTTATCCTAATTGGTGACAACGTGCTAAATTTTCATGCTGACACAACCGATTATTATGAAGAATGGTTTGACAACATTGGTGATGGATGGATTGTTGGCTTGAATTTCAGAAACCATTTAATTTCCGAGTTTTCTGCTGACAACATAGATCAATACATCGCTTTGGGCGGAAAATTCAACGAAATAAACTGGCGCGCACTTTCGCCAGATCAGTTGTTTTTACTTGTTGACTCCCTCATGAACAAACGTTTAAACCCATAGAGATGAAAGGTATACGCATAACCGTTTTTGGCAGAGTTCAGGGCGTTGGTTTTCGGTTTTATACCAAAAAGAAAGCCGATGAGTTGCATGTTTCTGGCTGGGTAAAAAACATGCCTAATGGCTCAGTTTATATTGAAGTCGAGGGACAAGATACAGATGTAAACACCTTTATCGACTGGTGTAATATGGGGACAAAATGGGCTCATGTAGAAAAAGTTGACCGCCAGGATATTCCCGTGCAAGGATTTGAGGGGTTTGTTGTAAAATAATTCAAAGCTGAATTTTTTCGATTATATTCGATAATTTTACATATCTTAGCCAGATAATTGATTATAATCAAATTCATGTTAGAGACATTTACCACACTAAGCCACATCAATTATTGGAATGGTTCGCCGAAAATAGAGTTGGGATATCTTCGCGAAAGTTATCTCCAAATATTAAAGAAAGCTACAGGAAACAAGTTAATTAAGGTTATTGTGGGACAACGCAGAAGCGGAAAAAGTTTCATTGTCCGACAGTTTATTCAATATTTAATCCAGGAAAAGTCGGTTGACCCAAAAAACACTTTCTACCTCAACAAGGAGTTGTTTGAATTTGAAAACATTAAAACTGCCGCTGATTTAAATGCCTTGATTAAGTTTTACAAAAAGGAAATACATCCATCGGGTAAGGTCTATGTTTTTATCGACGAAGTCCAAAACATTGATGAATGGGAGAAGATTGTAGTCTCACTTGCGCAACATTCAATTGAGGAATACGAAGTCTATATCACCGGCTCTAATTCGCGGCTACTCTCAGGAGAATTGGCCTCCCAATTATCGGGCAGATATCTCCTGATGGAGGTTTTCCCCTTCTCGTATATGGAATTTTTATCGATTTACAATTTGGTCAATTCCAAAGAAAATTTCATCAATTACATTGAATCCAGCGGATTGCCAGAGTTGTTAAATTTTAATTCAGCAGACATAAAGAGGCACTATTTTCAATCATTGAAAGATACGATACTATTAAAAGACATCATGTATCGCCATCAAATCAGGGATTACACCTTGCTGGAGGATTTATTTTTATTTATCCTGCACAATGTTGGCAACCTTTTCTCCATTCCCTCCATTGTGAAATACTATAAAAGTAAGCAACGCAAAACCGACTACACTACCGTTGCTTCCTTTATTACCTATATGGAGGAAGCTTTCATCATCAGGAATTGCACCAGATTTTCGCTCAAGACAAAGGAATTGCTCTCTGGTGAGAAAAAATATTACGTAAACGACCTTGGCTTCCGAAACTTCCTTTACCCTCAATTAAAAACTGATGTGGGAGCGATACTCGAAAATGTTCTTTTTATGCATTTGCTTATGGCCGGATATGAAGTTAAGGTGGGTTATACCAATTCGTATGAAGTTGATTTTGTAGCAACAAAAGAAGGCACAACCATGTATATTCAGGTGACCTATTTGCTTGCCAACGAATCCACAAAAGATAGAGAATACAGGTCTTTGGAATTAATCGACGACAGTTTCCCAAAGTACATCGTTTCCATGGATGACATGACCATCAATCACCCGAAAGGTATCATCCATCAAAACATTTGGAATTTTATACATGCACTTTAATTAATTACCTGCAGCCCGCTGTTCTAATCCTTCCAAGCCCTCAAAAACTCCCTCTTTCCGGGAGGCCCGGGCAGTTTTTCAATTAAAAAACCTGCTTGTTTCAATGCCCGCTTAACCGTTCCTTTACACGAATAAGTAACCAAAACGCCACCCTTCTTCAAGGCATTAAATAAAACCGAAAAACCTTCCACTGTCCACATTTCAGGTTGCGCTTCTGGCGAAAAAGCATCGAAATAAATCACATCAAAAATATCGGGTTGGAGCTGTAACCCGACAAATGATCTTTGCATTTTTTTGAGATAAAATTGCGGTGATACAAAATCGTCAAATTCAGGGGCGCTATGCATTTTAAGAAAGACACTTTGGTCGGCCTTTAGCAACGCACAATAATTCAGACTAGTGGCCACTTCTAGGCTCACCGGAAATAACTCGATGGCGGTGTAATGAATTGCTATTTGGTTTTCAGCTCCAGCTTTGCATGACAACAACGCATTCAACCCTGTACCAAAACCAACTTCAAAAATAGAGATTTTAGATTGTCCTAAATAAGGTTTCAGACCTGCTTCGATAAAAATGTGTTTGGACTCACCTATGGCACCAAAAGTGCTGTGGTAGTGCTCACCAACTTGCGCGTTAAACAGCGTTGCTGATCCATCATCAGTAATAAATGTTTGGTTTTTAATAGTTTCCATTCATTTTTGCATGAGTTGTATCGAAAATAAACAATCGGCAAAAGATAGCCAATTCTCAGCTAAAAACTGAGTCAATCTCTTTGAAATAAATCTAAATAAGGTGTTCTGTTAAAAAATTAACAGACGATCACAATACATAGAAAAAATAAATTACCTTTGTGGTAATAAACTTTTTTTGTTAAAAACAGCTATAATTTTATGAAAAAGAATGTAATTATTATCGGCGCAGCCGGACGCGATTTTCACAATTTCAACACCTACTTTCGTGGAAACGAAGATTATAACGTGGTAGCTTTTACTGCAGCGCAAATTCCTGATATTGATGGCAGAAAATATCCTACCGAGCTTGCGGGCGAATTATACCCTGATGGAATTCCAATCTATGATGAGTCGAATCTTACCAAACTGATCGAGGAATTAAAAGTGGACGACTGTGTTTTTTCATACAGCGACGTGCCTTACAAACGGGTTATGGGAGTTAGTGCCATTGTAAATTCAGCAGGAGCAAATTTTGTATTACTCGGCCCTGCCGACACGATGGTAAAAAGCACAAAACCAGTAATCGCTGTGGGAGCCGTTCGTACAGGTTGTGGCAAAAGCCAAACTTCACGCAAAGTGATCGAATACCTGATGGAAAAAGGACTTAAGGTAGTTGCCATTAGACACCCCATGCCTTACGGTGATTTAAATGAACAAAAAGTTCAGCGTTTTGCAACCGTTGAAGACTTGGCCAAGCATAAATGTACCATTGAAGAGATGGAAGAATACGAACCACATGTGGTGCGCGGCAATGTAATTTATGCTGGAGTTGACTACGAAGCCATTTTGCGTGCAGCAGAGCAAGATCCTGATGGTTGTGATGTTGTGTTATGGGATGGTGGAAATAACGACTTTCCGTTCTACAAACCAGATTTGAACATCACCGTTGTCGACCCACACCGTCCTGGTCATGAGTTATCGTACTATCCTGGTGAAGTTACCTTACGCTTGGCAGATGTTGTTGTAATCAATAAAATGGATACTGC
>CAYWNI010000302.1:0-4042 GCA_964459525.1 uncultured Lentimicrobiaceae bacterium
GCCTTTTTTTGTGTTATGAGAAAACATTGTAAAAAAGACTTTTCATGACTTAATGCAAAAAACTACTTGAACAAATTAAACTGTAACCTTCGAAGTGGTTGGTTTTAATTATTATTAGCTTATTTCATTTAGATACATAGTAATATGCCTCTAATCGACATTAATGCGTAATTTCGTCAATTGACATCAGCCAACAAAAACCGATATGTTCGGTTACTTATCTTCCAAATAATTTTTTAATACACTAAGCAGCGACTCATACGATATTGGTTTGGTCAGAAAATAGTCCATGCCAGCAGCTCTGCATTTTTCTTCCTCGCCTTTAATCGCGCCTGCGGTCAGCGCAACAATTGGTATGTGATTGTTGCTGTCCTGCTCATATTTCCGTATGGCCATGGTGGCTTCCAAACCATCCATTTCGGGCATTTGGATGTCCATAAAAATGAGGTCGGGATGATGGGTTTGGGTTAGTTCTAAACCTTCTTTACCGTTTCTGGCTTTATGAATTTTTACGCTTGGTACGATTTGCTTGATAAGCGTCGAGATGAGCAGCATGTTCATTTCTACATCTTCAACAATAACAATGACGGGTTCGCTTTCTTTAAGGAGGTTTAAACTTTGGTTTGTCCTTTTAATAAAACTGTCGTTGAGGTCGGTTACATGATGTTTTTTTAGGTTCATTAAAAAATGAAGTAATTCTTGCGCTTTTACAGGCTTTGTTAAATTAAAGCGAACGCTAAGTTTTTTGCAGCTTTCTTGTATTTCTAACACATCAGAAGAGCTGTGCAATAGTATGATAGGCAGTTTGTTATCAGATATTTTTAGCTGTTTTCTAATGATGTTAATAGTTCCAAGTCCATCAAGTTCGGGCATGTGATAGTCCATGATAACCACATCGAATTGTTCAGATTTTTTAAGTATTTCGATGGCTTTGCTACCACAGCATACCCCGGTAAACTCAATACCCCAATTCGCAAAGATATGTTTTAGGATAAGTCTATTTTTATCGTTATCATCTACAACCATCACCCTTTTTATACCGGATAGTGCATTTTTGTCGAGCTTTTCGCCAATTTCTATTTCGGTGGCAATATCGAAATAGAAAGTAGCTCCTTCTTCTTTTTTACTTTTTATTTGAATTCTACTACCCATTTTTTCTGCCAGCATGTTGCTGATGGTTAGTCCAAGACCAGTGCCACCATATTTGCGTGTTGTGGTGGTATCGGCTTGCGAAAAGGCTTTAAACAAATTGGTTTGCTGTGCTTCACTGATGCCAATACCTGTATCGCGGACAGCAAGGTGAAAAACGCCATGGTAATCGTTTACAGCTTTGTAAGAGATGCTTAGTTCTACTTCACCTTTATGAGTAAATTTAACCGCATTACCAAGTAAATTTACTAGAATCTGTTTCATGCGAACAGGATCAATAACAGCAAAACGTGGTAAATCGGGTTGAATGTTTAGCAGCAGTTCAAGTCCTTTTTGCCCAGCGTGGTATTTAATGATGTCAGCCGATTGCTCAGCTAGTTCAATGATGTCAGTTTTTATAAGGTCTAGATCCATTTTTCCGGCTTCAATCTTCGATAAATCTAAGATATCGTTGATGATGCCTAACAATGACAAAGCAGATATGTTTACGTTTTCAGCATATTGTAGTTGTGTATTGCTAAGAGGAGTTTTTAAAAGTAAGTCGGTAAAGCCAATAATACCATTTATAGGTGTTCTGATTTCGTGGCTCATGTTGGCTAAAAATTCGCTTTTTGACTTATTTGCAGTGTCGGCTTCATTTTTCGCGTTGGAGAGGATGGCTTCGTTTTTCTTTTTGAAAATAACCCCTGCCAGTACATTGGCATATACTTTTAAGAGGGTGATTATTTGTGGACTCCATCGTTTTTTCTCAATCACCGAGTCAAAGCCTAAAAAACCGATAATCTCTGGCCCATAGTACATTGGCACAGTTACGAGTGATTGTATTCCCTGAGGTTCCAAAACATTTTTCTCCAGTATAAGTTCATCAGGCAATTCGCTTACGGATTCAATATAGATATGTTCATTGCGCATAAAGGCGTCTTTCCATCTTGGAATAAATGAAAAGGGTATGCCTTGAAGGTTGTCTATTTCTGGTGTAATGCCCTGCTGACACCATTCAAAAGTGTTGTTTATCAGGTCGTTTTCTGCATCAAGATCGAAAATGTAAGTTCTGTCGATTTGGTTAAAACGACCCAGTATTTCCAGTGACCGGTTGATTTCGTTGTCGAGATCATTGGAGGCAGTTTGGATTAGTTTGGCCGAAATCCCGGAAATTACATTATACAATTCATTTTGCAATTTCAATTCTTTTTCCATTTTCATTGTATTGGAAATATCTACCAATACCGACAGGAAGTATCGGCGTCCTTGAAATTCAATAACTTCACCTGAATAGAGCCCATTCAATCGTTTTCCTGATTTGGTTACCAATTCCAGATTTCGGCTCGAAATGGCTTTCTTGTTTAGCACTTCCTCGGCTATCTTTCTTTGCATCTTTTTCTCAGCGAAAAGCCCCAATTCTTCGGGCGTTTTCCCAATGATCTCATGCTTTTGGTATCCGGTTTTAGTAAGAAATGCATTGTTCACCTCCGAAAAAGTTTGCTCTGGGATTGAACTAATTGTCATTAACACCGGATTGTTGTCGAATATTTTATTGAATTTTTGTAGTAGTTCCTGCTCCTTGCTTAAGTCTTTCGATAAGAGAAATGTACATTCATCTCCATTCCAGCGACCTGTCCATGTTCGGGTTTCAACCGGGACGAATATGCCATCTTTTCGTACCAATGGCAGTGGACATACATCGAGTTTGCCGATTTGCATGTCGCGAAATAGTGAGGTGGCCTCCTCCCGTTTATCAGAAGGGTGAATTTCAAGCATGTTAAGGTGTTGTAAATCAGCTATGCTATAGCCAAGCTTACGTGTTGCCGAGTGATTGGCATCAATGATTTGGCCAGTTTGATTCATGATAAACACCATGTCGTCCATGGTTTGAAAAAAGACCCTAAGGTTAGACTCGCTTTCCTTCAGGTTTTCCTCAAACTGTTGTCGTTGAGTAATGTCGTGAGTTACTCCCAACAAGCCATATATCTCGCCCATATTGTTTAGCAGTGGTATTTTTGAAATCTGAAGGGAACGTTTGCGGCCTGATTTGTCCAGATAGCTAGCGTCTTTTTGAATTATGGCAATTCCTGATTTTAAAACTGCTAAATCTTCCTTCTTTGAGTTAAGTGCTTCTTTTTCAGGATGAATACCAAAGTCGGTAAACCCGATAAGTTCATCAGCCGATTTTTTACCTGAAATCCTGACCTCGCTAGGGTTTGCAAATACCTTAAGGCCATTGACGTCTTTTAGGTAAATAGCATCAGGTATAAGGTCGAGTATACTTCTGAATAATTCAGGGTTTCCAATTAGGTCATCAGTTAATTCCCGCTGCTCATGACATGGTTTTGAAATTAGTTTGTTGTTTTCTACCTGCTTTGGTGGCATAATTACAATGGAAAAATAGTTGCCAGAAGCCGGGAGTACTTTTAAAACCAATCGTTGGCCATTTCTGGCAGAGGTCACCAGCAATCCGTTTTCTTGTTTTCCTAAATCGATGGCCGATAGGTGAGTTAACCAGTTTATTTTAGAGCCAAATAATAACTCTAATAGGCCGTCTGGAGCGTGATCCTCGTCAAATCCAGTGATTTTTTTGAAGGTTGTATTTATGTCAGATATCTTGTACGAGGTTACTATACCCAATTTATCGGACACCAATTTACCTAGGGCTAACCCCTGTGATGCGCCTGCAAAAAAAATATCATAGTAGTCTTTGTTCATAGGATCGGGTTGTTTAATAGCTGAAAAGAACCAACCTTAGCCCCCATGGTTATAAAACTGCAAGCAGAGTTGCGGGCTGCATGCGAAAAGGGTTAAGGTTTGGTAAATTTAGAAAAAAAAACACAAGCTATTGCAATTCAAAATGCTGAAATGCAAAATAGTTTTCCAGATTCAAAAAAAATACTTTTTATTG
>CAYWNI010000303.1:0-4018 GCA_964459525.1 uncultured Lentimicrobiaceae bacterium
TTGTAAGGCTTCTGTACCATTTCCAAACAGTGTTATATAGATTTCTGTCAGGATGTATCCTGAAACATTAACATCAGCTGGTTTAATGGCATCTGACAACTTAAAACCAAATCCGTTTTCGAGTGCAGCTCCAAAAGCTTTAATGGTAAAAGTAGCAGTAACTTGCTCTACCATATTCGAGGAAGTAGTTGTAATATCAAATAGATAATCGATTACAAGGTCATTAAAATCATAATCACCCTTGGCTGGCCATAAATCCTCAAAAGCAAGCGTTCCTGGGCCTGTAGCCGGATATTGGTTTACAATCGGTGTAGTAGCCGTAACAGTGGTAATGGCTGTGGCCGTGTTGTTGTCTGTATCAGGATCGTAAGATGTGCTGGTTACTGTGGCCGTGTTGCTAAGATCGCCGCTGTAGCTTTCGCTCACATTGGCAATAATGGTTAGTTCAACAGATGCGCCATTGTCCAAATTACCAATCGTCCATTCTGGAGCTGCCCATGTAGTCCCGGTTTGTGGTGTGGCACTAACAAATGTCAAATCGCTTACAAGCACATCTTCAACTACAACGCCTTTGGCTTTTGAAGGCCCGTTGTTGGTAACAGTAATGGTGTACAATACAGCCTGACCAGCTTCAACAGGGTTGGGGGTAACGGTTTTGGTAATTACAAGATCGGCGGCCAGAACAGTAACCAGAATATTGGCCACATCACAATTATTCGGATTCGCAATCATACAAATCTGGTAGGTCATTTCGTATTGACCACCTGGTGTGCCTGGAGCAACAGTAACTTCGCCTGTATTGGTGTTTAGCACCACACCACCATTTGATGCTGGAGCAATAAGTGTTATGTTTACAGCATTCGGGTCTATAGGATTTCCTTCATATACGTCATTATCCAAAATATTTACTACTGAAGTACCGCCCGTGTTACTGTTTACAGGAGTTCCAACATCGTCAATAGCAATTGGTAGCGGGTTATAAATAACTTCAGGATTGGTAAAAACACCATCTGGCACACCAAATCTAACTGAATAATATCTTTCATTGTTGGCTCTTGTCTGTCCCAATGCAAAGGTGATTTTGTTGTTTGGGTTGGTGAAATTGGTGATGAAACAAGCGGTATTTTAGAAAGTAACACCACTTAAGCTGTAATCTATACCCAAAAACTGAGTGCGTCCTGAAGCTTGATCTGTTGAAATAGTAAGCCCTGAGGTTTCATCAACTTGGTAGGAAGAATAACCACCTACTTGCACGTATTCACGATTTGAACCATTTCCATCAATATCAACGCCAGTCATATAATAACCAGTTAAAAATACTTCATCGTCAGTGGCTGTGTCAAAAAACTCAAGTTCATATAAAATATTTCCGCCATTAGAACTATTAGAACCAATACGTGGCTGAAAACGTGCCTGATCACCAGTCTGTGTATCATCGTCGAAATCAACAATGGTAGCATTGTTTGTTTCTAAAATGGTCATAATGGCATAGACAGTAATACCATCTTTGGTAACAACACTGGTATACTTGTGTTTTGATCCAGCATTTTTTCCGCTGTTACCCGTGTTGACAAGGATAGTTTTGTTTGCGTTAGTGAAGCTCATCGGACTAGATTCTAAGTCAAGCACAAATGACTGTGCTTGCACTGAGAAAGCAGTAAATGCAAACATAAGAGCAATCATCACAGGCATTACAAGCTGTGATTTATATTTTGAAATGGTTGTAACTAATCTTTTCATTGTGTGAATTTTTAAAGGTTAAGCGAACTATTTTGAAGGAATAGTAAACGTATGAGAAACTGCGCCTCCAGTTATATCGACAGGGATTTGCTGTCCGAGATACTTAAGAACCAAATTGGTTTCGTAAGTAGGCAAAGCAATTTTTGTAGTCACAACCTGGTCTTTATTTAAACCAAGTTTCAAATAAACCACTCCAGTTTCAGAGGTAACTTCAACCATACTGTTAGCAAAACCTTTCAGGCTAAACTGAACATCTTGGGTCGTTTTCCAATCGAAATTGTCAGGAACTACCAGTTGGTCTGTAGTTGTAGGAGTAGTTGGGGTAGGTTCTGTAGTATCCTTTTTGCAGGAAACCAGGCCAAAGAACCCGGCCATCAGGAATATCAAAGCAATTTTTTTCATTTTTATCATTTTTTTATATTTGATGAAGACATTTCAAATACCATGCCAATTATATATTAGTATTGATTACCAGTTGTTTGATAAACATCAACCTTTTCGTTTTTTTCTCTTTTTGGAAAACATGTCCCAAATGTCATATGTAGCAAGTTGCATTTAAGAAACGGCAACCAAAACACACACAAAAACGCATTTATAAAGTTCAATTCACCAATCCCCTTTCTTTGAATTCTTGGTAATCGTTTCTGATTTGCTCATCAGGTATACCAGAACTATCTTTGATCATAACGAAAGCGTTTAAATTAAATATTTCGACAATTCGGTAGCCCAAGTTTTCAGCAATAGGTTTTAAAATGGCCAAATACAATTTGAGTTTGCGCGATATTTTGATTTCGGGCAAAGACTTCTCACCATGCAAATAACTACCGCAAGCCACAAAAGCGGCATTTTCGTCTAAAGTACTAATTTCTTGATGAAAAATATAAAAGCAGGTCAGGGTGATTTTACGGAAGTTAACCGCCTGATTTTCTTCAACACTTAACAGTTTGTTTGCCCTATCAACATGATGTACCCAAAGGGTTGGAAAATAATCGGTGATATAGAGATAGGATTTGTATCGCGAAAAATTAAAGGTGTAATCGATAGGTGGTGCATCGCTGTTTCCAGTTACCTGAAAAGCATATTGGATAAGGCAATCAAAAATATCATTACGACTTTCTTGCTTTACAAGTTGGTAGTTGTAAACAGACAAACCCATGCCTCATTTTTTTTAACGTTAAACAACTCGGCTATTTAACATATTAACGACAAACTCCTTTAATCCAACCCCTTGATTTTCTTTGTATTCAGCATCCAGATCGCGCAGCAATCTAAGTCGAGTAAATTCACGTTTGTAGTCGCAAATTGCCTCCAATGTTTTTTCGGTATAAATGTGCTTATGCGCATAACAGCCTCCGCCACAATGCCATTTAGTGAAACAAGTGTTACATTTGGGGTCACTGAAAACATTGTGGTTTTTGATAAGATCAGTTAGTTTTTGCTTATTAATTTCTGATTTATTATCGACAACGCCACCAAAAATACTGTCTTCGTAGCCGTGATCGTTTGGCGAAGAAATGCGGGAGCACACACTGTACTCTCCTTCAGGGGTTAGGGCTAGAACTCCCGGGCAGAAACGATCAATCAGCAGGTTGTTGTTGCGAAACGAAGAGCACTCTATGCTAATTTTATGTTGCTCTCCCCAATCGAAAGCTTCGTTAAAATTCACCAGAAAAAGCTCATAAAACGCCTTTAACTCCTCTGCTGTTCTAAAATGGTTTTCGTCGGTAACCTCCTCCATAACAAGATCTTGTATTGAAGGATAACGCTCCGCAACCGCCTGCACCATTTGTTTCTGCAACAGCACATTATCTTTGGTTATAGTCGACCTTATACGCACCTCAATCCCTTCGTCGATTAACTTACGGATGTTGGCATCAACTTTTTCAAACTGACCGCGTTGCAGGTTTTGCACTTCTTCAAGTATCTCGAACGAAACTGCTATACGGATTTGATACTTCCTAAAAGTCTCAATCATTTCAGGAGTGAGGATAGAACCATTTGTTACAAGCGACATCCAAAGCGAGAAACCGTGATTTTCAGCCAGTTTATAGGATAAATCTATGATATATTTTGTTAGTTCCCAGGTCATCAATGGTTCGCCGCCGCCCAGGATAGAAATGAATATTTTTTCGTGTTTGTTTTTTTCAGGATGAATAAAATCTTCCAAGGCAATGCGTGCCGTTTCTTTGGTCAGTTTTTTTCCTGACCGCCCTAACGCTGAGTAGCAATAAGAGCAACTAAAATTACAGATGTTATTGGGGAGTATCAGCAAGGTATT
>CAYWNI010000304.1:0-4010 GCA_964459525.1 uncultured Lentimicrobiaceae bacterium
AAACGTAGAAATAAAGCTGCTGAAACCGCTGAAAAGGAAGCATAATTTATTCACACATTAAATTAAAGAACCATGGCACAACAAAATTCAGATATTAAATATCTAACTCCGATTGCAGTTGACACCAAAAAGAAAAAATACTGCCGGTTTAAAAAAAGTCGCATTAAGTATATCGACTATAAAGATGCAAACTTCCTGCTCAAATTTGTAAACGAACAAGGTAAACTGTTACCTCGTCGTTTGACAGGAACATCAACAAAATACCAAAAGAAAGTGGCTCAGGCAGTTAAACGCGCACGCCACCTGGCTTTAATGCCTTATGTAGCTGATTTACTAAAATAAAGGAGGGAAAAGAAATGGAAGTAATTCTTAAACAGGATGTAAACGGTGTAGGTTATAAAAATGACCTGATAGCCGTTAAAAATGGATTTGGAAGAAACTATCTGATCCCTAAAGGACTGGCAGTATTGGCTGACAAATCAGAGAAGAAAGCTTTAGCTGAGATAAAAAAGCAACAAGCTTTCAAGGAAGAAAAAGTTCTTAAAGAAGTAGGAACAATTGCTGAATTGCTTGAAGGACTTGAGCTAACTATCGGAACAAAAGCCGCTGCTACTGGCAAAATCTTTGGATCAGTTAACTCTATCATCATTGCCAACGCAATTAAAGAAGCCAAAAACATAGAAATCGACCGCAAGAAAATCATGCTCGATGATGACCACATCAAAGAAGTTGGTGAGTATACGGCGATTATAAAACTGCACAAAGGTGTTCAGGCTCAAATTAAGCTTAATGTAATTGCTGAATAAGCTATTATAATATTTGTTATTTTTGAAACCCTGTCAGAAAAGTCTGACAGGGTTTCTTTTTACTACACCACATTGATTTCGAAAGCTACCATAAAAAAAATAAAATCTCTCGCCAGCAAAAAATACCGCGAGCAATTCAAGCTTTTTAAAGTAGAAGGCTCTAAAAATGTGCTCGACTTTTTATCGGGGCACTTAAAAATAACTGCGCTTTACGCCTCAAATAATTGGATCGAAAACCACAGACACAAACTTTCAGATATTGATTATGAAGCTGTTTCTGAATCAGAAATGAGAAAAATATCTGAATTAAGTTCACCTTCAGAAGTTCTGGCTATATTCGAACTACCCGATTATCAAATAGACCTTTCATTAAGTTTGAACAAGCTAATCCTCCTACTCGACGACATCAAAGACCCAGGTAACCTGGGAACAATTATCCGAACGGCAGACTGGTTTGGAATTGAGCAGATTATTTGTTCACACGAAACAACCGACGCTTTTAGTCCTAAAGTGGTTCAGGCGTCAATGGGGTCATTGGCTCGGGTAAATATTGGGTACACAGATTTGAACGAATTGTTATCAAAAACATCAGCTGAAATCCCTGTTTATGGTGCATTACTCACTGGAAAACCAATAAGCGAAATCGGCCACACAGGAGCAGGCATCATTATAATCGGGAGTGAAGCGCATGGCATTAATCAAACTCTTTTCCCGTTTATCAATCAGCCAGTTACCATTCCGTCAGCAAACACCTCACCCTTAGGCAAGGCTGAATCGCTCAATGCAAGCATCGCCACATCAATTATTTGTTACGCGCTCACGATCCCGAATCATAAGAAATAATTGCATTACATCGTGCAAATTTACGGCCTACCCAATCGTCATCTTTTTTTTATTGGTATTTTTGCAAAAAAAATAAAGCAATGTTTATAAAAGTATTACTTCTTACTGTTGTATTTCTCGGTCTGGCAGTAGCCGGATTCGCTATAAAAATGTTTTTCGTAAAAAATGGTGAGTTTAAAAAACAATGCTCATCTGTTGATCCGCAAACCGGAAAAAAGCTTGGTTGCTCCTGCGAAGGTGCTCCAGGTGATGGGCGTTGCAGAAGTGAAAACGACAAGCATGAGCACCACCACCGCAAAACTGCCCCAATAATAGCTCAGTTTAAAGAGTTAGAAACTAAATAGAAATCTTCTAACGGTTCTAATCTTCAAACCATTCAACAATGGTTGATTCAAAACCAGGCGTAGCCACCGCATTATAACCTTTAGGAGTAGAATAAATAAAGAAAGCTTCCAAATCATCCCGTGACATAACAAACGTCATGGCTTTGTCGTAACCCATGACCATGCAAGCGGTTGCATAGGCATCTGCAAAAGCAGCGCTATCGCAGAAAATGGTAGCGCTGAGCAGTGTGTGTCGTGCTGGGTAGCCAGTTGCTGGATCGATGGTATGAGAATATCTAATACCGTTTTACTCAAAGTATTTTCGGTAGTTTCCTGATGTGGCTATACAACTGTTGTTAAGTGCAACAGAGGCCGACAAAGTCCGGCCGCTCTCTTGGCTTTCAGCGGGTTTTTCAATACCAACCAACCAAAGACTACCATTGGGCTTACAGCCTCGTCCCCGGATTTCACCTCCAATGTCTACCAAATAATTCACTATTCCTTTCGATTCCAAGAAAACGCCTACCAAATCAACAGAATAACCCTGTGCAACAGCATTAAAGTCGAATGAAATACGGGAATCCTCCTTCACTACATAACCATTTTCAAACCTAACTTTACCAAACCCTACTAAATGCAACAAACTGTCAACTATGGTAGAGTCGACTTGTCGCACACCGTTACTACCAAAGCCCCAGGCTCGCGCCAACGGCCCGATTGTTATGTCGAAAGCTCCATTTGTTTCTCTGGCCACTTGCTCAGAAATGATGAAGTTATTGATGAACAAGACATCTGAAATCATGCTGGTATCGCCTTGGTTTATGCGGTTAATGAGCGACCCCTCTTTCCATAAAGACACAGATAGATCAAAATCATTCAGAAGAGAGTCGATGGCTGGTTGCAAATCGCGTTGACTATCATCAAAATAAGTAACTGAATAATATGTTCCCTGGGCTTCGCCTTGAAACTTAACCAGTTTATCCTCTGTCTTAGAAACACAGGCCGTAAATAATGGCACTAACAATACAAACAAAAAGTACTTCAAGACTAAAAACGATAAGATAGATTAAATGCAAAAGCACCTACAGTTTTTATTTCTTCATGATCGTTGCCATCGTCGTTTCCCAGATAACGTATACCCACAGAAGCTACCGCCGACAGGCTCATGTCTTTTACGGGACTGATAACAAGTCCGTTATTGACAAAAAAGCGGAATACAAATGTCTCCTCCTTCAAGTCGATATGCTGCCCATTAACGTATTCACTATTGATATAGGTGGCCTGACCAAGTTGCACTGCGGGACCAAGAAAATACCTGACTTTACCTTGACCAGTGGGATAAAAATTTAGGTTTACCCCGGAATAATACTTATCATTCACGTTATCATAACCATTGCTTTCAGTGTCAGAGAAGCCCAAAGAAACAGGTATTTGCAAACCAATTTTTCCGTTTAAGAACAATCTTTCATAGGAGAGCGTAAAACGATTTACGATGAGATCGAACAAATGAAATGAAAAAATATTCTTATTAAAACTATAAACCGGTTTTATGTCATTTTCATCTTGAAAAAAACGCACGGTTCCATCTTCAAAAGCAACAAAGCTGATTTCAGCATTCTTCAAGGCATAAGTCACTTTTGACTCATCCCCGTGCAGCTGATAGCGAATTTCAGTAGGAAAATCCTGAATGTTTTGGGCTGCAATTCTGGGTGCATTATTCCTCTGATAGATAAAATCCTGCGCATCTAACGTGGAGGAAAGACCCACAAATAGCGAGAATAAGATTACGATACGAATAAGGTTATGCATGGCTAAGGTTGTTAAAAACGATAAGATAAATTAAAAGCCAATTTGACGGTTGTGATCGTTTTTCCATCTTCAACATCAAAAAGTTGCCGTGCTCCCAAACTACCTACCAACGACAAGCTAAAATGAGAAATTGGAGAAATAATAAGACCATTGTTGACCACGAAAGACACAAAAGAAGTGCGCACGTCAAATGACTCATTGTAATAATCGTAACCAGGGTAATAGACAC
>CAYWNI010000305.1:0-2038 GCA_964459525.1 uncultured Lentimicrobiaceae bacterium
TACCTAGCCCAATCGGAAAGAGTCTAACCTTTTCGGATAAATTGTTTAGTTCCAGATTTTTTTTGAGTGCCTCGAAGTTACTTTTAATAGGTTCAAATGCAAAACCAGATAATCCTTTTCCTGAAAACAATATCGAATAGGTGCCAATATTGGCGCCAATGTCTAGAAAAACATCGTAGTCTTTAATGTGTTTGTAAACAAACTTTTTCACTCCCCACTCGTAGGCATAATTCGCAAACTGAAAGTCGAGTGTTCCTTTTCTAATATAAAATTTACCAAGGCTGCTACAGTAATAACCCGATTTTTTAGGTGTGGTGTGTTTAATAATATAGACTAAAGAGCATATAAAGTATTTGAATTCCATGTGTTTAAGGAAATCAATTGAGTATCGGAAGAGTGTTATTAATTTATTCATGTTGTGACTAGGTCTCTAAGTTCGTTCCCACTGCTGGGTTGAATGGTTATATTGTTTAAGGATTTTGGCTGGATTACCTCCAACAATTGAGTAGGGTGGAACTGGTTTTACAACTACGGATCCGGCTGCAACTATACTGTGTTTTCCAACAGTAACACCTGCTGTAATAACCGCGTTAGCGCCAATCCAAACTTCGTCTTCAATTACAATAGGTTTGGTGGTAACAGGCTGGTCACTTATAGGCATATCTATATTTTCATATCCGTGGTTTAAACCTGAAAGAACGATATTTTGAGCAAACATAATGTCATTTCCAATAGTTACTGGTCCGATAATGGTGTTTCCTAACCCAACGCGAACCCTTTCGCCGATAACCACATCTCCTACGCCATTATTTATGGTTGAAAAATCTTCGATTGTGGAGTTTTTACCGAGCGAAAAGTAATTGAATGGCATTACATCCATACGCACACTTCTTCTGATTAGCGATCCTTTTCCTTTGTGATGTTTGAACGGATTAATAAAAAGTTTTACCCAAAGACGTGGTCGCGCCTGATTTTTTGGTATCAGCAGGTAAAGCACGAATTTCTTCAGCTTTGGATTTGATTTTATTTTGTCAACTAACCCCATGGCTATTGCATTTTTTCGATTTGATCGATACGTTTAAAAATTTCATTCATGTTGGCTTCCCAGGTGTGGCTTCGCGCAAAAACTTCTCGTTCATTTTCCTTTTCCGGAGTGTTTTCGCTAAGTGCATGGGCAATCATTGTTAGGTAATCTTCCTTGGTAACGGCCAGATAGGTGTAGTCTGCAAAAACACTCATGGCTTCTGTTTTTGTTGCAACTGTTGGTTTACCCATGGCTAAGTACTCATCAATTTTGCGAGGATAGTTTCCAATGGTAACTTCATTGAGCTTTTGAGGATTGAGGGCAACGTCAAAATATTTTAGGTAGGCAGGAAGATCTTCCATTTTTTTACTTCCTAAAAAGAATACATTTTTTAAGTGGTGCAGCTTACTGGCCGAAAAACTCTCATCTTCCGGGCCTACAAAAACAAAGCTCCAATCAGGACGATTTTTTGCTATGAACTCAAGTACTTTAATATCAAGTCTTAGTTTGTACAAAACGCCAATATAGCCAATGATTGGTTTCTTTAAATCCATAACGGGTTTCATGTCATCGGGTGGCGAACCAATGAGTTTACTGTCAAATAAACTCATGTCACAACCCTGACCAACATAATAGGATTTGGGATTAAATTTGCGCGCTAACTCTGCCAAATAGGTTGAATTGGCTACAATAAGGTCTGCTTTAGCCATTAAGGCTGCCTCGACTCGGACACCTTGTTTTTTCCAAAAATCGACGGCAACCATATTGTCGCGGGTGTAGTAGGCGTACGTTTTAGCTCCAGTTAGCTCTTTTAGGTAGAAGCTGCGGAACATATCGGTGTCATTGAAGATTATAATATCCTTAAAACCAAGCTCTTTAATAGCCATATTCACTTCTCGTGCCTGGCGTTTGTTGTTCACTTTATTTAGGATATCAAACAGCCAGTTTATTGGTAATTGACTAATCGACTAAATTATAGTTTGTGGGTATTGTTGGGATATTTTTTGGTTTTGC
>CAYWNI010000305.1:2048-4001 GCA_964459525.1 uncultured Lentimicrobiaceae bacterium
GCTGGGTAAAGTGCCCAGAAGTTATGTTCAACAGGTACAAGGCTGGATTCCTTGTTTTTCATTCTTTTTATCCTGTTCTGGATAATGGGATCATTTTTTTCGCGCCAAAGGGTAAACCGGTCGATGGGATAGTTGACATACAGAACCCTGTTGTGTTTGGCAAACTCATGCGCCAGGTTTATTACGTTACTACCTATGCGGCTGTCAAGCGATGCCAACCCAACTACAATAATATCTCTATTCTTTATCATGGCTTAGTGTATTATTGATAGTGTTTTTTATAAACTTCCTTGTACAGTTCTAGCACATTTTCAGCCATGTTACGCCACGAAAACTTTTCTGCTTGTAACAAACCTGCTTTCACTAAATTATCCCGAAGTTTATTGTCAGTTAGTAATTTGCCTATTGCACTCGTGATTTCATCGGCCTTATAAGGATCGATAATGTAGGCAGCATTGCCAGATACTTCAGGCATAGAAGATGTGTTAGATGTGATTACAGGAACTCCGCTTCGCATGGCTTCGAGCATAGGGATACCAAAACTTTCGCGAAGTGAGGGATATAGGAATATTTTGCTTAAGCAGTAAATGGAAGGTAAATCGGTGTTGATTACATAACCGGTTAATACAATCTTGTTAATTAGCTCTTTATCGCCTATTTCTGTAAGAATTTTATCGAGTGAAGAACGTTCATAATCGAGCATTACAAGAAATAAATCTTTGGTGCCGGAGACTTTAAGGTAATCTGAAAAGGCTTTCAGGACGCGCGGTGTATTCTTTTTCGGGTCTGTATTGCCGAGGAAAAAGAGAAAGTTTTCTGGCAATTTATATTTTGCTTTTACACGAGCGAGTTCACTTTTATCTGTTACAGGCTTAAAATGTTCAGAAACACCGTTATAAATGGCAACCAGTCTGTTGTCGTTGTGATCAATACCAAAAAAATCAGCAATTCTGTTTCTTTCAAATTTGGATACAGTGATAATTTTGTCACTTTTCTTTACAATTCCTGGCACCACCATACGGCGGTACATGTTGCCAAGTTTTTGATACCAAGAGCCACCTTTTTTTAGCAGGCTAATGCTTTCCATGTAAATGATGTCGTGCAAGGTAACCACGAGAGGTATTTTGGTTTTCAGGGGTGCAGTATTGCTGGTGCAATGTAAGATATGGCAACCTTCTTTTTGTGCCGCTATGGGCAATGCATATTGCTCCCAAATAGGATAAGCACCTCCACCAAGCTCTACAATTTTAAAATTAGACGAAGCTTTGAGTGTTGCAGTATCTTCGTCGGGTTTTACAAAAACTACATACTCATTTTCTTTATCAATTTTTTGCAGTTCGTTTATTAGCTCAAGGGCAACCATGTCCATGCCATGTTTTTTCGTTCTGAGCAGCCGTTGTCCTTCAATCCCTATTTTCATGGTTCTTTTTTTTACCTTTTATTTGAAATGCATTGTACGTGTGTTTGGTATGAATAAAACTATCATTGGCTCTGCGTATTCTTATTAATGACAGCATCATTGAAACAAAACCCTTGGGCAGAGCACTGAGTGCTTTAAACGTTCTAAAAGTATAAAATTTCTTAGGTATGGCAAAGATAAAGGTGAAAAAAAGTAAAACGAGGTTTAATCCCCAAAGCATGTTCCATGGATAGTAGGAAAAAATTGTTGTTAGAAAGCTTGCTAAAAACACGAAGCCTAAGAGTAAAATTCTTGGTAACTGAATGTATTGTAGTGCTTTAAAGAAATACTCATAGTTGTTGTCATGTAGTAAAGCCTCAAATGAGGGAACTAAATTTTTCCCAAAAAAGTGAAACTGTGCTGATAGCCATCTTCTTCTTTGTTTACCAAAAACACGGGCGTTTTGTACTTTCTCATCAAAAACAAAGGCTTCGGGGAGGTATTCAATCGTTAATTTTTGTGCAAAAATCCGCATTTCAATCTCTTTATCGAAA
>CAYWNI010000306.1:0-4000 GCA_964459525.1 uncultured Lentimicrobiaceae bacterium
ACCGAAAACTGGCCACAATCATGGCTAAGCTTAGTGGATATGTGCCTTCGATGAGTGAGACGCATCACGTGCATAAACTGGATGCACCTAGTGGAACCGCCATCACTATCGCCAATCAGATTTTAAACGAGTACACCGACCTAAATGGCTGGGCTATGGATGGTGAGACGCAAGAGAATAAACTTCAGATTTCCTGCTTCCGCGAAGGAGAAGTTCCAGGAACGCATGTGGTTCAATATGAGTCGGATGAGGATGTTATTTTGCTGGAACATCGTGCAAAAAACCGACGTGGATTTGCTCTTGGCTCTGTTTTGGCAGCGGAATTTGTAAAAAACAGAAAGGGTATTTATTCCATGCAGGACATGATGAACACCATACTCGACTAATGGGCGTTATATTTTTTTTACAACGAGCTGGGCGTTAATGTAGCCAGTGACTTTTACCAAGCTGTTTTTTTCAATCATGCCCGTGCGTGCTGTGGCATCAAATAATTCGTCGTTTATCATCACTTTTCCGGCGGGTCTTAAATCAGTATAGGCAACAGCATCGTGGCCAATCATTTCTTTGTATTCTTTTGAGGCAGAGGTGTATCCATCATCAACCTGTTGGGTTTTTGTTAAGGCCAGATTTCCAAATGCATGGCTGGTAAACAGCTTTTTACTCAGGTAAATACTTCCGGCAATGGCCACGAAAAAAGCAACGATAACCACAGTAAGGGCTTTTGTGATTTGGCTGAAGTTTATAGCATAATTACCAGGTTCAATATTTGAAACCATGCTCAGGGTTAGTCCAGTAATCATGAGGACGAGTCCAAGAACACCTGCTACACCAAATCCGGGAATGGCAAATATTTCGACCGCGATAAGAATAACGCCAACAATAAAAACGATAATTTCCCAATTGGCTGCCATGCCTTCAAGATATAAGGGAGCAAAATAAAGCAGTGCCGCCAAAAATGCAGCAGCAATTGGAAAGCCGATGCCGGGGGTTTGCAGTTCAAAATAAATTCCTCCAATAATTAGCATTATTAAAATGCCGCTGATAAAAGGATTAATTAGCCATCCAATAATTTTGTCGGTAAACGATAATTCATGTTTTACCATCGTGTAGTCTTCAATTCCGGCATGTTTGAGTAATTCGGGGATGCTATTCATCTGACCCTCACAGTATTTGTATTTTATGGCTTCGCTAACCGTAAAAGTTAATACCTGTCCCGAATCGCTGATGCCTGGCACAAAAACTTTTGGGTCGACCATGGCTTGGGCAATGTCAGGGTTTCTGTTTTTTGCCTCGGCGGTAGCCCGCATCATGGAGCGCATATAACTCTGGTATTTGTCGGGCATTTGTTCACCCGATTGATTAACGACAGTGGCTGCACCAATGCTGGAGCCGGGTGCCATATAAATACTGTCGCAAGCAATGCTAATTAGCGCACCTGCCGAGGCGGCGTTTTTGTCGATAAACACATAAACCGGAATCTTGGAGTTCAGGATTTTGGTTCTGATGGAGTCAGCATCATCGAGGGTGCCGCCAAAAGTGTTCATGTGTATAACTATCAGGTCTGCATTAAGTTCTTTGGCCTGGTTAAGGGCATTTTTTGTGGTGCGCCATACTGGAGGCGCAATCATTTCTTTAATGTCGAATGAATATACCAACTTGGTAATGCTATCAGAAGCTGCTTTCAAAGGGAGGGAGCACAACAAATAAATAGCAATTAAAACAATCGGAAAACCAAGTTTTAGCTTTTTCATGATTCTATTTTTTGAGGACGTTTTTTGTGAATGCTTTTATAGCGTTTTCTCAGTGCTTGCCTGTGCCAGTATTTTCCCCAAACAATGTTCGTCCACATGCGCTCGTGCAGGTAATACAACAACAATTTTGCAACCATTTCGATGCTTGTGATAACCGTGGCCGTTTCAAATATTTCAGAATAGGATTTCTCGGTGTATCTTCTGAAAATAACAAAACTGATGATAAAAGTGGCGCCTGAAGCTACCAGTCTCCAACTGAGCGATTTGAGGATACTCCTTGTGGGGCTGTCTTTTTCTTGCGGTGGCAACTGACGTGCGTTTCTCATATTTTGAAAAAAATAATTTGGATTGCAATATTACTTAAAAAATGTCAACCGTTGTTATGCTCGTTTTTGGAGAAATGCATGTCGAGTTTGTTGCAAAATACGTTGTGCGTGTGTTTATTTGAAGCAATAATCTGCGCCCCGAAAATACAATCATTGCCCCGTTTAAAATCAGTTACCTGTCCTCCAGCTTCGGCAACAATAAGTGCGCCAGCAGCCACATCCCAGGGGTGCAGGCCATACTCATAAAAAAGCTCGAAGCGACCACAAGCAACATAGGCCAAATCAGCAGCTGCTGAGCCCAGTCGCCTGATGCCGCGGGTAGTTTGCATTAAATCACTCAACAGTTCAAGGTAGGATGGGAGTAACGTGTAATCGTAATATGGAAATCCTGTTGCAAGCAGCGATTGGTCGAGTTCATTTTGGGACGAAACACTTATTGCGCGATCATTTAAGTAAGCACCTCCCGATTTCCAAGCGTAAAAACACTCATCCAGATTAACTTCGTAAACTACGCCAACCAATAACTCATCGCCTTTACTCAAGGCCACCGAAACCGAAAATACAGGGATGCCATGAATAAAATTAGTTGTCCCGTCGAGTGGGTCTATTATCCAGTTGTAAAGCTCGCCACGGGGTAAATCGCTCTGCTCTTCGGCAATAAAACCTGCTCCCTCTACAAGTCCTTCGAGCGCATTTATAATCATTTTTTCAGATTCCTTGTCGACAAATGTCACCAAGTTGTGAACGCCTTTAACTTCGATGTCATCAGATTTAAGCTTGTTGGCGTGATCTCTTATAAACGCTCCTGCTTGTTTGCAGATGTCGGCTACTTCAAGGGTTGTTTTTTTTAGGTTCATGGCGTTTTGTTTCGTTGGTGTATTATCAGTACGAGAAACATAATCAGTCCGCCTGAAAAAATCAATGTCGATATTACCTCGGCCTGCGTTACCTGCATTCCCCAAAGATCGAAAAGATTGTTAACCCTAATTTTTTCAATTAAAAACCGCTCTACGCCGTTCAACATTAGGTAGATGGAGAATAAGAGTCCGGCGATTTTAATTCGTTTTTTAATAAACCACAGGAAGAGGAAAATGATGGTGGCCATTGTGGTTTCGTAGATGGGAGTGGGGAAAACGGGTTGCGCCAACTTGTTGCAATGCGCGCCAATACAACCTTCAATCGGGATTCCTTTGTTGAGTATATTGTGTGGGTAATCATACGCCCAAATCCAATCGGGCAGAAAAGCGAGCCACTGCGGCATGGGTGCGAGGTTGACAATACCCCAATCGCCATCTCCTGAAACCTGACATCCGATGCGCCCGATTCCATAAGCCAAGATTAGTGACGGGGCTATAGCATCAGCCATTCTTTTCCAGGGAATTCCATTTTTATGAGCGTAAATCCCTACGGCAAAGGCAGCTATGATTAGCCCACCATAAAAAGTTAGCCCGCTGAAGCTAAGCATTGAGCCTACCGGGTCTTTTATAAAGTCATCCCAGTTTTCGAGCTGGTGAAACACTTTTGCTCCGATAATTCCAAAGATTACGGCAATAAACACCACCATCCATGTTTGGTCAGCTGCGTGCACAGTTATCTCTTTTACAACAGGTTGAGGTAAGGCTTTTTTCTTTTTTAGATAATATTGCAACAGTGTTAAAACGACGGCAACAACCAGTCCGCCGATGAGCGAGCCATTGGATGAAAAGAGATAATCTTGTGGGTTTTTCTCAAACTGGGAGTATGCAAAAAACAAGCCCGTTAGTTTAAAGCCAATTCCCAGACTGATGATGAAGATGGTGAGTAACTCCGTAAAACTAGCTTCTTTTCCTGTTGTCACCTTTTTGAAAGTGGGTTTGGCTAAGCCGTTTAGCTCCAGACGATGCAGTTCTTTATGCAAGAAATAAGCCCCTACAAGAAACGCGG
>CAYWNI010000307.1:0-3995 GCA_964459525.1 uncultured Lentimicrobiaceae bacterium
CAAAAGCCTTTCCTATGAAACTCTCCCACCACCAACAAATCTTCACCCAAAACATAGCCCTGCTTATCCTCAAAGCAAATTCCTTAGGAGTCAATCTTACTTTCGGCGAAGCTTACCGCACCATAGAACAACAAGAGCTCTACTATTTCGGGAAATCCATCCGGGTCGAAGACCGGGGATTGGAGCTCATTTCTGCCAAAAAGCGAACCCAAACCATGCAAAGCAACCACCTCAAGCGGTTAGCCATCGACTTCAACTTCTTCATCAAAGGAGTACTAACCTACACCGATCCCCTGGTTGTAGTACTCGGTAAATACTGGGAATCCCTGGATCCCCTCAACCGCTGGGGCGGCCACTTCAAGAATTTCTATGATGCTCCCCACTTCGAAAGGAATGTGCAGTGAAGCCCAACTTTTAACTTTTAACTTTTAATTTTTAACCTCCCCATGAAATCCATGCCGTACTTCATCATCGCTATTCTCCTCATTGCTCTCTTCTTACAGTACAAATACACTCCCGTGCAAAAGACCATCATAGATATCCAAACCACCTCAGACACCATCCACGACACCATTTTTAAAACCATCCACCACTACACCCCCAAACCCTTCTATACCGATACCGGCAGTACCAAGTGGCGCTGGCATCCAGTAGACACCAATCAAATCCTCGCTGACTACTTCGCTCGGTACTATTATATGGACACACTTCAAAACGACTCAAACGCGCTCATTGTCCTCTTTGATACCGTTTCGCAAAATCACATCATTTATCGACAACCTCAAATCACGCTCTATCTAAAAACGATCAAGCAAACAAGTATTGTTGAGGTTTCCCAACCATCCTCAAACAAAATCTATTTAGGTGTGGCCATCGGCCGGAATCCAAACCAATTCGGCTTGGTACCATCTATCATATATCAATCTAAAAAGAGAATGTATTCACTTTCCTACGATATCATTAACAAGGATTTGTATGTAGGCATCCATTGGCAATTGTCATTCAAAAGATAATCTGCAAAAAGGTTTTGTATTTCACGCTGTCCAATTGTCCTAAATAATTCATTCAGGCCTTCTGTAGCCATCCCTTTACCCGCTTTGCAAACATACTCGTTCCACCAGCAAATGCAAGGGTATATAAACGTCGTCAGGGCTACCCCACAAAAAAACCTTCCTAATTTCCGCCGCCCTTGCATTTCCTGCCTCCACTACGTTAAATTGGATGCTAAGCGGGTCAAGCGATTTTTGTGCCAAAGCGCAAGCGAAAAAGAAGAAAATTTCAAGATGTTTTGAAAATAAATGAATGTTCCGGGATCCCAACTTAAAAAATAAAACCATCCAATTTCGGATAGATAATTACGAAAATGGATGGTTAACTAACAGATTATAAAACTATTAGTAGATTCAAATAGCTTCAAAATACATCAAATTAAAGTTGCTTTCTTGATTGATTTTGATTACTTTTGTACTAATTAATAATACGTTCATATAAGGAAATTTCATCAAATTACAAGAGGCTAATTCGAGACCCACTATTTTTAGCCTTCGTAACTTGTTGACATGTAATATATAGCGGGTATCCGTCGAATCCCGTACGGACTACTAAAATAACACGCAACCCCTTGTAATCGAATAGGTTGCAAGGGGTTTTTAATTTTTACGGCAAGATTTCATCGAGATTTAACACCCGCAATATTATGGCAAAAATCCTTTGCGCTTTTCGTCAAATCTCTTAGGGTTTTTAACACAGGCACACTACTCCTTCCTGATACCCACTAGACCAGCATTTTTCAACCTTCTTTTTTTTCTAACCTACCCTCAAGCACCTCCGACAAAGGCATCTTCCGCACCAATGACTCCATCCAAGCAGTAAAATCAAATATTCTCAATATTTGCCGCTCAAAAACATCTATCTGAATTTCAGAAAGTTCATCTTTAATTTTTTCCCAGTACTGATTCCGTTTTTTTTCAATCACTGGAAGCTGCTTATTCAAAAACTTCAGCATAAAGCGTTCAATCTTGTAAGCCTTTTCCGAACCAGTTATATCTCTTTTAATGGATCGGATCTCATACCTGATCAAATCAAAATCTTCTAATTTGTATAGTATCATGAGGTTAACCAAACGAATGGTTCGGTACAGAGGGTAAAAATAAAAGTTTTTCCCCCTTAAAATAATTTGATTTAAAAACTTATGCGCCTTTCTATAATTTGAATTTCCAAAATAGATAAGCGATGTATACAGACATAATTCAGCCTGATGGGTGATATTTAACGAAAATAGTTTATCGTAAAGATTATTTTGATACTTACTCATTAAAGCACTCGAAGCGACAAAATCTCCCTTATCAAGAAAAGGAAAAAGTTCATATAAATAGGTGATACAGGTTCTGTTGATGTTAAAACTGGCTGATTGTGTTTCGAGTTGTTTTAGCCGACCAATAAAATATTCCATCCCCTCGTAATTACGAATACCTCGAAGACTTTCGAGCACGCCTGCCAGCGTGTGCAGATAATAAATAGGTGGATCGTTCCAAAGGTGTGTATTGGCCTCAAAGAGTTTGTTGAGTTCATAGTACGAATTTAAAGCCGACTTATAATCACCAACGCTTATCAAGTAATTGGATTGAAAAAGTTGATGAAGTTTGCTGATTTCGAAATTTTCAAGGTTTAAACTGGCAATTATGCTGATCTCACTATAAACAAGGTCATTCAAATCGTCCTTTTGCTTTTTTGAGCGTGCATGACCTTTGTATATATCGCGGTGTTTAAGTATTTCGTAAAGAGACGACTGCTCGTTTACCTTTCGTAAATACTTGAGTATCTCGTTTAGCTTAAACTGCTTCTTCAAAAGCGTTTTCTCATCTATATTAGGGAAATTCAATACCAAAAGATATTCAAGCTCCAACCTAGATGCCAAGTGAAGCGCATTGTAGTTTTCATATTTTTCGGCACGGAGAATAACGTACCGAAGCAGCTCGAAACTTTCATCAAAAAGCGACTTCTCAAAAAGGATTCGTGCCCTAAGAATTTTATTGAATAAAAAATAGGTACTATCCTGCTTCTCTCTTTGGTCAAGCATTAACTTCAGTATCAAGTCAAACAAATACCTTACAGTTGTTTCCATAGAAGAACGGGGTCGTTTCTTTAGAAACTCAGTCCTAATATCAAGGGCATCCTTACTCCTATTATTAACAATCGTATCATACAATTCTAAATAATCAGTCTCACTCCCTTTACGGTTGGCAAGTAAACTGAACGCTTTTTTTTCTGAGAGCGTCATCGAGCTTATTAGCAACAATAGAGATTGTAATTTTGACATAGAATTTAGTTTATAATAATTACAAATACATATTTATTCTGTTTTCAGCTTGCAATAATACTATAATAAAGTTTATAATCAAATAGTTATAACATATAATATTATTTTTATATTAATTTACAATTACTGAAATGAACATATAATTGTGTTTTTTTTGAAGGACTAATCATTAGTTTTGCCTAAAACTAAAAAGAATTAATAATGCACGCAAAGAAGATAATTGTTGTAGGGAGCTGTAACACAGACATGGTAATTAAAGCCGACAGACTTCCTATTCCGGGAGAAACGATACTGGGAGGAGTATTTTTAATGAATCCAGGAGGAAAAGGAGCCAATCAGGCAGTTGCTGCAGCCAGAATGGGAGGCAATGTTACACTCATCTCCAAAACTGGTAACGATGTATTTGGCAAGCAATCTGTTATGCTTTATAGTGCAGAAAACATTAACACAGATTATGTGTTTTCTGACCCACATCATCCTTCTGGCGTTGCTTTAATTACGGTGGATGCAAATGGTGAAAATTGTATTGTCGTGGCGTCGGGTGCAAATTCATCGTTAAGTATTGCCGACATAGAAAAGGCAAGAAAAGAGATTGAAAACAGCGACTTGGTTTTAATGCAGTTAGAAATACCCATCGAGATTGTTGAGTATGTAGCTAAAATAGCATGCGAGAAGG
>CAYWNI010000308.1:0-3933 GCA_964459525.1 uncultured Lentimicrobiaceae bacterium
CGTAGCTTATGAGCAAGACTAAAGCGCTACCAAATGGAGCTGAAGAAACGGCGCAAATACCATTGATTCCGCCTGTTTTCATAAAAATATGTGTGGGAAGGAAGGGCACTAAGTGCTCAGCCACACCAATAGGGCCAACACCGGGGCCGCCACCGCCATGTGGAATGGCAAACGTTTTATGTAGATTTAAGTGACACACATCTGCTCCAATATATCCGGGACTTGTAATGCCAACCTGCGCATTCATATTGGCACCATCCATATAAACCTGACCTCCGTTTTGGTGTATAATGTCGATTACCTCGCGAATCCCCTGTTCAAATACGCCGTGCGTCGAAGGGTAGGTAACCATAATTGCTCCTAAAGTTTCTTTGTATTGCTCAGCTTTAGCTTTAAGATCTTCGATGTCGATGTTTCCATTGGAAGCCGTTTTTATTACAACCACATCCATACCTGCCATGATTGCACTGGCTGGGTTTGTGCCATGTGCCGAAGCAGGAATCAGGCAAACTGTGCGTTGATGTTGTCCTTGGCTGGCGTGGTATGCTTTAATAACCAGCAGTCCTGTATATTCGCCAGCCGCACCCGAATTTGGTTGGAACGAAACTCCTTTAAACCCTGTGACATCACTCAGAATTTCTTCCATTTCGTTGATGATTTCGAGGTAGCCTGCCGCTTGGTTTTCGGGGACAAAAGGATGAATATCTGTGAATTCAGGCCAGCTGATTGGCATTAATTCCGCAACAGCGTTCAGTTTCATGGTACACGATCCCAAAGGTATCATCGATCGGTTCAAGGCTATATCCTTGTTTTCAAGACGCTTTAGATAGCGCATCATGTCGGTTTCTGAGTGATAGGTGTTGAAAACGGCATGTTCCATGAACGAAGTTGTGCGAACCATGCTTTCCTGAATATTGGCAGTAGCATTTTTTTCTGGTTCTGTAATCTGAAAGGCAAAAGTCTCTTTTTGAGCAGCTTTGGCCAGAAGTGCCGAAATAAGCATGACGTCCTCAGCAGTTGTAGTTTCATCGATGCTTATACCCAGATGTTTGTTGTCGTCGAAATAACGGAAGTTTACGCCATGATCTTCAGCGATGCTTTTTATGGAATTTACCTGAACATTGTCGGGAATAGCAACATAAAGTGTGTCGAAAAAGTGGCTATTGAGTTGAATGTAACCAATTTCGCCCAAACCATTGGCCAAATCTACAGCCAAGCTGTGGGTGTTTAGTGCAATATTTCTGATGCCATCTTTTCCATGATAAACGGCATATAGTCCGGCCATTATGGCCAAAAGGGCTTGTGCCGTGCAAATGTTTGAAGTAGCTTTCTCGCGTTTGATATGTTGTTCGCGGGTTTGAAGCGCCATGCGTAGGGCTTCGTTGCCATTTTTGTCTTTTGAAATCCCGATGATGCGTCCAGGGATATTGCGTTTGTAACTTTCGGTAGTAGCAAAAAAAGCAGCGTGTGGCCCACCAAAGCCAAGAGGAACGCCAAATCGTTGCGTTGATCCGAAAACCACGTCGGCACCCCATTCAGCAGGAGGTGTTAATATGGCGAGGCTCAGCAAGTCGGCTCCTACGGCAACTGGAATATTGTTTTCCTTGGCTTGTTTTATAATGTCTTTAAAGTCAAAAATCTCTCCTTTTTGATCTGGGTATTGAACAATACAGCCAAAAACTTTTTCGGTGTATTCAAAGGTGTTGCGGTCGGCAATAACCAGTTCAATGTTTTTTTGTTTCGCGCGTACCCGAAGTACTTCAATGGTTTGAGGAAAGAGGGCTTCGCTAACGAGGAGTTGATTGGCTTCGGCTTTTACCTGTGCTCTCGACCGTCCAGCGTGGAACATCAGCATCGCTTCTGCGGCAGCTGTTCCTTCGTCGAGGAGTGAAGCATTGGCCATAGGCATGCCGGTTAAATCGGAAACCATTGTTTGAAAATTGAGCAGCGCTTCGAGTCTTCCTTGCGAAATTTCAGCCTGATAAGGTGTGTAAGAAGTGTACCAGCCTGGGTTTTCAAATACATTACGAAGAATTACTGGAGGCACTATGGTGTTGTAATAACCCAGCCCGATGTACGACTTAAAAATTTTATTTTTTTTGGCAATTTTTCTAACGTGGTTAAGGTATTCGTATTCACTCATTGCCGGAATATTACCTAACCCATCTTTGTTGTAAATGCTGTCAGGAACAGTTTTTTCAATTAATTCATCAATAGATGACAATCCCAAGCGGGAAAGCATCAGTTCAACATCCTCCTGACGAGGGCCATTGTGGCGTTTAATAAATTGATTATTGATCATAACGATTATTATCTAAAAAATTGATTGACAATATGATAACCTAAAAATAGATTGGTGTGTTTGTGGATACAAAGGTAGAAATCTTATTCTAGTATTTGAATTTTTTTGGCTTAATATTGTTAAAAAATTCACAATAGTTTTTGATACAAAAAAAGGGAAGCCATTATTTGACTTCCCTCGCTGTAAATTGTTGAAGGTTTAGTTTTTTATTCTCATTTTATAGAATGAGCGGTAAACAAAGTAGAGTGCTATGGCTAAAAATCCAAGACCAAAATACAAGGCTATGTTTCTAAAGGAAGGCGATATGGCGATTTCCATGGCGAGTAGTCCGAATAATGTGGTAAATTTGATAATAGGGTTGAGTGCTACAGAAGAAGTATCCTTAAATGGGTCACCAACGGTGTCGCCAACTACAGCAGCTGCGTGCAAATCGGTGCCTTTTTCTTGCATGTCTACTTCAATTACTTTTTTTGCATTGTCCCAGGCACCTCCTGCATTGGCCATAAAAATAGCCTGGTAAAGACCAAAGAAGGCAATGGAAATCAAGTAGCTAACGAACAAAGAAACTGGAGCAGCCGCTAACAGTTTGTCGGCCTCGCTCATGCCATCAGTTAGGCCAAGAGGTGCTGACAGGAAGGCACAGGCACGGGCAAATGAACAGATGGCGATGAAAAGGTTAAGCATTCCTGTCTGGGCATAAGTAGTACAAATTTTGACTACTTCTTTTGATTTCGAAACATCTGCTTTTTTTGGAGCATTGGGGTCAAGGTTGATGTTGTCTTTAATATAGGCTACTGCACGACTTGCACCGGTTGAAACAGCCTGAATACTTGCGCCTGAAAACCAGTATATTACAGCTCCACCCAACAAAAATCCAAAAATTGTAAATGGGTTAAGCAGATTAAGCACCTGTTCTGGGCGTATGCCAAGAGAGTGCTCGATAACCAAAATAAGGGCGAAAATCATAGTGGTTGCGCCTACAACTGCGGTACCAATTAAAACCGGTTTGGCAGTTGCTTTAAATGTGTTTCCAGCACCATCATTGGCTTCCAAAAAGTATTTTGATTTTTCAAAATCAGGAGTAAAACCAAAGTCCCTTTCTATTTCGGCGGTAACCTCTTCTCTGTTTTCTTCAATCAGTGATAATTCGTAGATCGATTGTGCATTGTCGGTTACAGGGCCGTAGCTATCAACAGCAATGGTTACTGGACCCATGCCCAGCATACCAAAGGCCACAAGACCAAAGGCAAAAATGGAGGGGTAAATCATGATGTCGCCAAGCCCATATTTGGATGCTTCGTAAGCTACAAACATTAAAAAGAAGAATACCATTCCCTGCCAGAAAGCACTGAAATTACCGGCTACTAAGCCTGAAAGGATGTTTAATGAGGCGCCACCTTCTTTTGAGGCTTCAACAACCTCTTTTACGTGGGTTGATTTAGGGCTGGTAAATAATTTGGTAAATTCAGGAATAAGAGCTGCACCCAGTGTTCCGGCACTAATAATGATGGATAATGGAATCCACAGACTGTTTTCCAAATCACCGATGAGGTAGTAACTGGCAACAAAGGTAACTGCCATCGAAAGGATTGAAGTGATCCAAACCAAATTGGTAAGTGGTTTTTCAAAAT
>CAYWNI010000309.1:0-3933 GCA_964459525.1 uncultured Lentimicrobiaceae bacterium
TATAGGCCTAGCAGAAACCAGATGGGGTCGTTGTGCCTTGATAAAAGAAGGCGCTGTTACAGATTTATTGCACCTGCCCTGGCGATGGAATCCGTCTGTTTTTATTGCCTATGCCCCTGGCATTAATTTTTTTAAAGCAAATGTGGAATATGCACATGGAGGTATTTCCATTCACGAATGTCTGATACCTACAATAATCATTGAGAATCCCAATATCACCAGTATAACGGCGGAGGTAAAAGCTGTAAAATGGGTAAACTTAAAATGTACCATTCTTACTTCCGATATTCCTGAGGGATTTTCAATTGATATCCGTACCAAATACAGCGATCCTAAAACTTCAGTCGTGTTGTCCAAAAACAGATTTCTAAGCAACAATTCCGTCACTTTAATGGTAGACGACTCTTCTGAATATCAGGCAGCCACCATTGTGCTTTTAGATGAGAATGAAAGAATAATGGATAAAAAACCAACCACCGTAGGTGGATAAAACTATGCTAAATGAAATTAGATAATATCGACCAATTATCTGCTAAGGCTTTCGAGGGCTTTATAGTTAGAAAAGACTTGCTCGAACAATTCCGCAAAACCTATCCCATCCCAACCTATGTCATCGAGTTTCTTCTAGGCAGATATTGTGCAACAATTGATGAAGAAGAAATACAGGAAGGATTAGGTATTGTGCAGCGTCAGCTACAAGACCGAACAGTGCGACCGGGCGAAGAAGAGTACTTTAAGTCCAAAGCAAGAGAAAAAGGCACTATCAAATTAATTGATATCATAACTGCCAAACTTGATACAGGTTCCGATAGCTATGTCGCTAACCTGCCTAGTTTACAATTAAATAAAGTCCGCATTTCTCCCGATCTGGTAAATGCCAACGATCGAATGCTAACTGGAGGTTTTTACGCCGAAATAGAATTGGAATACGATGCTGCCATTGCCCAAGAGAACGGTGGTCGGCCGTTTGGAATTAGCACACTGCGTCCAATTCAGCTATCACAGCGAAATGTGCTGGAAGTGCTTTACAAAGGAAGAGAGTTTTTCACCTTAGCCGAATGGAAAGATTTTCTCGTTCGCAGTGTTGGTATGGAACCTTCCGAATTATCTGAAAAAGCCAAAAATGTACTTTTTGTCCGGATGCTGCCTTTTGTTGAAAGAAACTACAACCTCATCGAATTAGGTCCTAGAGGTACAGGGAAATCACATCTCTATCAACAGATTTCTCCATACTCACATTTGGTTTCCGGTGGAAAAGCAACCGTTGCCAAGATGTTCGTCAACATGGGAAATGGAGAAAGAGGCCTGGTATGCAAATACGATGTAGTTTGCTTTGACGAAGTTTCAGGAGTTTCTTTCGACCAGAAAGACGGTATAAACATCATGAAAGGCTACATGGAAAGTGGGGAATTCAGCAGAGGTAAAGAACCCATTCGTGCTGATGGCGGCATAGTCATGGTAGGTAACTTCGATGTCGACATCGAACATCAGCAACGAATCAGTCACCTATTCGGGCCGTTGCCAAAAGAAATGAGAGACGACACCGCTTTTATGGACCGAATACATGCTTTCGTCCCCGGTTGGGATTTCCCAAAGCTAAACAAAATGTATTTTACCAACCATTTCGGATTGGTAAGCGACTTTTTGGCCGAAAGTTGGACGAGGTTGAGAGACACCAGTAGAATTACATCTGTATTGTCCCGTATCGATTACGGAAGTGCACTGAGTGGTCGCGACACAACCGCTGTAAACAAAACCCTGAATGGCCTGCTGAAACTAATGCAGCCCAATCCCGAAGTCCCGGTCTCTGATGAGTTATTGGAATGGGCGGTTAAAATCGCATTAGAATATCGAAGAAGAGTTAAGGAACAGCAAAAGCGAATCGGCTCTGCCGAATTCAGAAACACCCATTTTAGTTATCGAATAGGTGAAGATGGAGTCGAAACTTTCGTTACCACACCCGAGGTTCACAGCGAAAACACCATCACCGACGATCCTTTGCCTCCAGGCCAAATCTGGGCACTTAATTCCGGAGGTCAAGAAGAACCTACCGGCCTGTATAAAATTGAAATTAATGTCGGTCATGGTTCAGGAGTTAAGATAATCAACCGTCCCACCCCTCCACAGTTCCAGGAAAGCGCAAGATATGCCGAACAAAACCTTTACAGCAAAAGCAAACTCCTCATTGGCGACCGTGATCCCCGTTCCAATGAGTTTTCAATACAATTAAGAGCCTTCGACGCCTCAAAAAGCGGCAGCGGTACCGGTATGGCCGTCCTGATGGGCATGTGCAGCGCAATCCTCGAAAAAAACATAAAAGGCGGATTAGTAATAGTGGGCCAACTCAATCTCGGAGGTTCCCTCGACCTGGTTTACGATGCCGTAAACCTAGCCGAGCTAGCCGTAGAAAAAGGAGCCAATACCCTCCTGATCCCCCTCAACGCCCGAAAGCAACTCAACGAACTCTCCGATGATATGATCACAAAAATCAACATCCAATACTACACCGATATGAAAGATTGCCTCATTAAAATTATTTTGGAATAATGGTGCTGCATATGTCCCCTGCAAAAACTTAAATTTTTTAAAATGGAAACAATCGTAAATATTACTGAATGGTTCAACAACCTGGACATTACATGGAAAAGGCTATTAAAACGACACATCGACATCAACCATAAGCCCAGCGAAGAAGAAATTCAGTATATGTTGAATTTAACTGAATTTGATTGTAGCCAGTCACAAATAATAAGCCTCGATCCGGTCAAGCACCTTCAAAAACTTCGATCACTAAATTGCTCAAAGACCAACATCGTTAAGCTTGATAAGCTTAGTGAGCTATATACACTTGAGATACTGAATATTAGCGAAACACCTATTGACTCATTACTACCAATACACCAACTTAGAAACCTCAAATCCTTAAATTGTAGCCTAACAAAGATAATTTCTTTGGACGGCCTAAATACGTTGGAAAATTTAACCGATCTCAATTGCTCTTTCAACAAGATAACAAGCCTTGATCCATTAAAATATTTGCTCAATTTATCCAATATCAATCTGGAATATACTCAAATAAATTCAATTAAAACAATCGAACATCTTGTCAATTCAGCATCAATAAATATCGAATTTACACCCTATAAAGATGCTATGGAACTGGCTCAAAATTTAAACCAAAGAGATGAATTGTTTTCAGAGGCAGCTAGACAAACAGTAATTACCCAACAAGGATCTACATCTTTATTACAGAGAAAACTTAAATTGGGATATAATCGTGCAGGTCGAATTATGGATCAGTTGGAGCATGCAGGCATTGTTAGCGCTTTTAATGGCTCTACCCCAAGACTAGTTTTGATAAAATCAGAACAGGAACTCCAAAAATACTTAAAATCAAATCTTAATATAGACCCTGCAGTTGAAGCTCCAAATCAAATCGACCCTCCAATAGAGGAAAATGAAAACCTGTCAAAGGGAAAGAAAGGCTTCTGGAAAAGTCTGTTTGGCTGAGTATAAAGTTTGGAGGGGTAAGATTTAATTACCTAATCCAGTTTTGACCCCGCTCCCGCAAGTTTGCAACCCCCCTCTCTCGGCGTAGTTTGCAACTACGCCGCCGCTCTATCTCCAATCCATTCCCCCACTTATTCCCCATACCGGGGTTTATTGTGCCACAAAAATTCCCACAAGTCACTACTATTTAACCTTCATGCCGATGCCAATCCCCCAGCACCCCACTTCGAGTGCCATGCATATCCCTTTTCGACAACCGCTTCGCCTCCGGTTGAGGTTCCTTTGCCATAGTAACATCAACATTATCAATAATCCCTTTTTTTAACCTCCCCTCAACCACCAAACCATTCGTGATCAACTTAGCCGCTTCAAAACTCCTAACCTCCAACCGAGTTAAAAAACCCACCAAATAATCATCCCCCT
>CAYWNI010000310.1:0-3900 GCA_964459525.1 uncultured Lentimicrobiaceae bacterium
TAAGCAATTACCAAAACGACAACGAAGACGGAACAATCATCGTTTCCCCATCAGGAGCACTTACACTACCCAAACACACCTTTAATTACACACTGGAGAACTATGGAACAGCAAATTTTTCGGGAGGAGGTTCAGGACAAATAGATGGAACAGTTTCTAACTGGGGAACAATGGGCTTTACGATAAAGCAAATATTGCATGGCACAATCACCAACGATGGCACCATGACCACAACCAAAGATTTTATGATAAACTCTGATGGTGCGCTTACCAATAACTGTGAATTCTTACTTACCAATGGTGCAGACTTCAAACAATCAGGTGAGTTCTACAACAATGGATACATGAGTGTAGATGGAGAAGCTGAGTTTACCGGAACGGGAAATAAAATAACCATTCTTGGTGATGGCAGTTTAATTGATACCGATGAGTTTAAAATAAACGGCGATATCACTGGCCCTGTTGGAGGACAAGCACAAATAACTGCCGACGATGAAGGTACTGTAAATTCAAGCTCAGTTATCAAAAACGTTGATTTATGTGCCGATGATGATGATTACAGCTCAAACGCTACCTACATCAATGTTACCTATTGCGAAAACAATGTGCCTACACCACAATGTGATGCCAATACCCCACCTGACATTACCAGCTCGCTGCAAATAGGCGGTATCGCAGGCCAGCCTCTTGCTCCATACGTTATTACAGCTACAGGTACTGAGCCAATCACTTATAATGCCACAGGTCTTCCTGCAGGTTTGTCATTCAATGCTACAAATAAAACCATTAGCGGAACACCAACTACTGCCGGCACATACAATGTAACCTTGTCGGCCACCAATGTGATGGGTGAGGATATAGAAACCCTTGTTATCGTGGTAACACAGCCTGCCGCTCCTCCTGTAATTACAAGTGTACTTACGGCATCCACAACAGTTGATGAGCCATTTATTTACACGCTTACGGCAAGCGGCACAGGCAACATAACATACAATGCAACAAATTTGCCTAACGGGCTTTCATTTGATGCTGGAACGCGAAAAATTACAGGAAATCCTTCCGCTGCCGGAGTTTACAGCATCACCCTAACAGCTACCAATGCTGGCGGAACCGACACGGAAACCCTTGTTCTAACCGTTGGAACACCACCTGCTATCACCAGTGCTCTAACCGCTAGCGGAACAGCCGGAGTTCAATTCAACACCTACACTATAACCGGAACAGGCACACCAGATATTACCTATTCTGCTACGAATTTACCTCAAGGGTTGTCGTACAATGCAGCAAACAACACCATAAACGGCACTCCCCTGCTGCCTGGCGTATATGAGGTGCTCCTCACCGCCAACAACGCATATGGCAGCGATGCACAGACCCTTGTAATAACGATAAACGAAGGTTTACAAGCACCAACGATCACCAGTGCGCTAACAGCAAATGGAGTAAAGGATTTCCCTTTCAGTTACACGATGGCTGCTGATGGCTCGCAACCCATGACATTTAACGCCTCCAATCTGCCTGACGGGCTTACATTTGATGGTACCTATATCAGTGGTATACCCACCACAAATGGCACATACAACGTTGGTATTTCCGCCATAAATGACGCAGGCATCGACTCGAAAGTACTCGTAATAACTGTACAAACAGGCGCGGGCGTTGATACCGACGGCGATACTGTTCCTGACAACTTGGACGCCTACCCCAACGATCCCACACGTGCATTTATCTCATACTACCCCAACGAAGTGGATTTTGTAAGTGCTGCCTTTGAAGATTTGTGGCCAGCTTACGGCGATTACGACTTTAACGATTTCGCGGTAAACCTGAATTACAAAATGGTTACCAACGCACAGAATGAAACGGTAGATGTTATACTCAAATACCAGATTATGGCCGATGGTGCGTCACTGGAAAATGGTTTTGGAATTGTTTTTGACACCGAACCCGGCGCGGTTGAAAGTGTTACAGGCAGCATCCAGCTGGGCAATGCTGTAGTACTTGACCCGAAGGGATTTGAAGCAGGACACACCAACGAAACCGTGATCATTCCTATCGACAACATCAACACCATTATGGAAGGCGGCATGGCCAACACCATTCCCGACGGAAAATACGTTCAGACTTCTGTAACTACCGTGACTACTCATTTTAGCACGCCACAGGCCTCAATAGGAATGCCTCCTTTCAATCCGTTCATTTTTGTAGATCAGGAACGCGGGCATGAGGTTCACCTGAAGAACCAACCACCAACAGAGTTTGTCGACATGGATTACTTTGGTACCGACAGCGATGCTTCTGAACCGGGGTCTGGAATTTATTACACCTCAGCTACTGGACTACCTTGGGGAATTGAAACACCTGTTAACTTCGATTATCCAATTGAAAAAGCAGACATCCTAACCGCGCACCTTAAATTCGCAGCTTGGGCGCAGTCGTCGGGTACAGATTTCCCTGACTGGTACTTGGATAAATCAGGCTACCGCAACGATGCCAACATCTATGTTATCCCCTAAACAAAAGAGTAGTTAAAGATCGTTTCATATTTATTAGTTTTTATATTCAAAAGACCTCACCTGATTATGTGGGGTCTTTTTTTTATGCCTTATCCCATCTCAACAGGGCGGAAGGAACTCTATCTGGTTTTTAGCCAAATTCAATCCCTAGCTGGATCGGGAAAAATGTTTGTCGTGGTTCGTTAATCGTTAATCGAGAAATACTCACGACCCATTAGAGACATAATACGGATAAAAATTAAAAGGATAGATGTTACTCTCATAGGGAAATGATGGGTTTTCTCCTCCATCAACCACAAAAAATCCAGTATCAAAAATACTACTTCCCTGAAAAACCCTCCGACAAACGACTTTTGAGCAAGGTTTCTGTTGCCGTATTTTCTAACTCTTTGGATAGTGCTTGCCGGTAATATTTGTTAGCCAAGAGAGTGTCACCAGTGACATAAAAATAATTTCCTGCCAACACATACCCATGGTAATACTCAGGATTTAAACTAACAAAGTCCATCAGCTCTTTTTCTGAATGGTTCGATTTTTCTTTTATCCAATCTTTAACCTCTTCGCGTTTCTGGCGAAACTGTAAAAAATCCTCAAATTCAGGAGTTGCCAAAAAAGTATCGGCAGCAATGGTAAGCGTGCTGTCGTATAGTGGAAAAATTCCTCCATACAAGCCACCGACCTCAAAGACATCCTTGACCTTATAGCCCAGATAAACCCCCAACTGCCATGGCGCAGTGCTTGCCCAAAGTTGCTGCCTAAGCGGCTGAAAGATAACGCTGTGATGCGATACCATCTGCGCCATCGTTTTCTCGTTTCCAATGCCAATGTTCACGTCATCCATTCCCAAATGGTCGCGCAACACGGAAGCCGCCATTGGCGCATCGCCAACAAGAGCCTGGTCGAGCAACTGCACACACCGCTGCTGCCGGTATACAGAAGCCGATTCTTCCATGTATGCTTTATTGGCCTCATCGGTTTTAAACACATCGCTCTGGAAATGGTTGGAGCAAACCAACCATAAATCAGGCGACTGGTAAACGCCCAGCTTGGTAGGTGATTTTTCAATAATAACAGCCGTATTGTCTTCGGCAGAGCCAATTAACAACGACTCTGCAACAAAGGTCTTGCGCTTTTCGGCAATGGCAATGGCCTCGCTGATGTTCCCGGCATGCTGGAGTATTTCCCTGACCAACAAAGATATTGGCATAGTGGCTTTAGTAGGAATATCCGACTTGGCCGCGTTAATTGTTACCGTTAAGCCACGGGCATTCATACCTGAAACAACACCAATCATACTCGCCCATGTTACGTACACAAAGTCAATACCCTGGTCGGGATGAACGAATGCCACAATTTTGTTTTCGGCAAATGCCTCGTTGATATA
>CAYWNI010000311.1:0-3898 GCA_964459525.1 uncultured Lentimicrobiaceae bacterium
GTTTTATGGTATTGGTTGGCAATTTACTTATACAGATCGGGTAAAATACAACAAGCTTATTTTATTATTGAAATTGCCCTGAAAATGGATGTGGAAAAGTCGGAGGAGTTGCTGGAGCAATTGCCCGAAATAACTGACGAACCTCGTTTTATTGAGCTGCTTTCGATGTATAAAAGTGCTGATAGAACTTAGACTGTTTTTTGCAAAATAATTGAAATCATGGTTGACCAACATATCAAAGATATTTTTAACGCACAAGAGGTTTTCTTTAAACAGCAACACACCAAAACTTTAAAGTTTAGGTTGCAGGCTCTTAAAGAACTTAAACAGGCTATCTTGGAGATGGAAAACGAAATTTCAGAAGCGCTATACAAGGATTTGCATAAATCTGGATTTGAAGCTTATGCCACTGAAATTGGTTTTGTGTTGGAGGAATTAAGCTACCATATTCGCCATTTAAAAAAGTGGGTTAAGCCGGTAAATGTTTGTACAGGTATCACTTCTTTTCCAGCCCGATCGTTTATTATGAACGAGCCACTGGGCAAAGTGCTTATTATTTCACCATGGAATTATCCTTTTCAGCTGATGGTGGCTCCGCTTATCGGAGCTGTGGCAGCCGGTAATACTGTTGTGCTAAAACCTTCGGAGATTTCGCAACATACCTCTGTAGTAATTGCCAAGTTGATAAAATCTGTTTTTCAAGAGAGCCATGTAGCTGTTGCTCAGGGCGATGCTAGCGTTTCTCAGGAACTTCTAAAGCTTAAATTTGATCATATTTTTTTCACAGGTAGTCCGCGAGTTGGCCAAATTGTGATGCAAGAGGCCGCAAAGCAGCTTATTCCGGTTACATTAGAGCTTGGTGGGAAAAGCCCTTGTATCGTAAATAATGATGTTGATATCAATCTCACGGCCCGTCGCATAGCTTGGGGAAAACTGCTTAATGCCGGACAAACCTGTATCGCTCCTGATTATGTGCTGGTTCATAAAGATGTTGAGGAAAAACTACTGGAGGCTTTATCGAAGGCCTTCGTGCAATTTTATGGAGAGGACCCATCCATTTCTAAGGAATATCCCCGCATTATTTCTGTTGCCAATGTAGTTCGTTTAAAAACCCTTGTTGAGGGTTGTGAAATATATTCGGGGGGTATGATGATGGAGAAGGAAAAGTATGTGCAACCAACAATACTGCGCAACGTGACGCCTGATATGGAAGTGATGAAAAACGAGATATTTGGGCCTGTACTGCCTGTGCTTACTTTTGTTAAGTATGACGAAGTAATTCATTTTGTAAACCAAAGGCCTAAGCCATTGGCGTTGTATTGTTTTGCTGACGACCGCACATTCCTGAAGCGATTGCTTAACGAAGTGCCTTCGGGTGGCGTAACCGTAAACGATACGTTAATGCACATTACCAACAATCACATGCCTTTTGGTGGCGTTGGAAACAGTGGTATCGGAAGCTATCACGGAAAATATTCATTTGATGTGTTCAGTCATAAAAAATCGGTTATGGTCCGCGGCACCTGGCTCGACATGCCACTGCGGTATGCACCGTTTAACCAAAAATTAAAGTGGATAAAAATGCTGATGAAATAAATGTATAACTATTGATTGCATGAAAGATTACATCATAATATTGCTTAAAGGTATTGCTGTGGGGGTGGCCAATGTTATTCCTGGCGTATCGGGTGGCACTATAGCTCTGATAACCGGAATATTTGAACGACTCATCAACTCGCTGAAATCGTTTGGGTTGAGTAGCTTGAAGTTGCTTATGAAAGGTAAATGGAAGCAGTTTGCCGAAAAAACGGATTTTTATTTTTTGATAACATTGCTGGTGGGAGTTGTGCTGGCTTTGGTAACTCTTGCCCGAATTTTTGATTTTCTATTTCACAATTATCCGGTTTATATTTGGTCGTTTTTCTTCGGATTGATACTTGCTTCAGTTTATTTTGTTGGCAAAACTGTTGAGCGTTGGTCATACGGAGCAATCATAAGCTTTGTTGTGGGTGCTGTGCTCGCTATCCTATTCACCTTTTTAACGCCTGCATCACAAAATGATAGTTTTTTATATTTGATGCTGTGTGGCGTGGTCGCCGTCTGTTCTATGATTTTACCTGGCTTATCGGGTTCGTTTGTGTTGATTTTGATGGGCAACTATCAGCTTATAGCTATTGAGGCCATAAACAATCGTGATATTGGTATTTTATTGCCGGTGGCTTTGGGTGCAGTGGTGGGTTTGGTGGCTTTTTCTCACCTGCTTTCATGGGTGTTTAAGCGTTATAAGGATCAAACCATTGCCTTGCTTACTGGTTTTATTCTAGGTTCGTTGGGCGTTATATGGCCTTGGAAGGATGCTATTATTCAGCTATTTGGTGAAAAAGAAAAGATAATTGGTTACGATTACAACTTACCTGCTATTAATGTTGAATTTCTCTTTGCATTGATTTTAATGGCGCTAGGTGTTGTAATAATTTGGTTAATGGAATCGGGTGCTAAGGGTGCAAAGCCCTCAATGAAATAAATTCTGATGGAACTCTACGGATTAGTTGGGAGAGGGGTAAGTCATTCATTTTCACCTCGGTATTTTGCTGAGAAATTCAAAAGGCTTGGCTTGGCTGCTGAATATAAATTATTTGACATTGACCACATTTCCGAACTGCCAGAGATTCTCGCTGCTAATCCCGAACTCAAAGGCCTTAACATCACGATACCCTATAAGCGTGAGGTTTTTGATTTGCTCGATTTTGTTCAGCCCGCTAGCCTGCAAACAGGTTCTGTAAATACCCTCAAAATTGAAAGGCACGATTCTGGTAATTGGATTTCTGGTTTTAATACCGATGTTGTTGGCTTTGAGAATTCACTAAGAAATCTGGTGGGTCGTAGTAAAAACCGAAAAGCTTTGATTTTAGGTACAGGTGGGAGCTCGCGTGCGGTGGCTTATGTTTTGCGTAAATTAGGGTACTTTTATCTTTATGTTTCTCAGAATCCGCAGAAAGCCAGCCAACTTGGTTATCCATGTGTTACAGAGAAAATTCTTTCTGATTATAAGCTAATTATAAACACAACTCCCTTGGGTATGTACCCCGATATTTCATCTTTCCCGAATCTCCCTTATCATCTGTTAACCAGTGAACACATACTTTTCGATTTGGTTTACAATCCCATCGAAACCAAGTTTCTTACTTTTGGAAAAGAAAGGGGGGCAAAAACGTTGTCTGGGCTTAAAATGCTCGAGATACAAGCCGATGCTTCTTGGGAAATCTGGAGGAAATAACCCTGTCATTTCCTCCAAACCTTATCCGATTTTTTATTCTGTCTCGTAAGCGCTAAGTGGTAAACAGGTACACAGATTTCTATCGCCAAAAGCGTCATCAATTTTTGCTACGGGTGTAAAATACTTATTGTCGCGCACCCACTCCAATGGGAATCCAGCGCTTTCGCGCGAATAGGGCATATCCCAATCGTTGCTCATCAGCATATTGGCTGTGTGCGGAGCGTTTACAACAACGTTGTTTTTCTTTTCAGCGACACCTTCTTCAATTTCTCTGATTTCCTTGCGGATATTTTTCATAGCTTCAATAAAGTAGTTCATCTCTGCAAGGGGCTCGCTTTCGGTGGGTTCTACCATCAAGGTGCCATGAACAGGAAAAGCTACGGTTGGAGCATGAAAACCATAGTCCATTAGTCGTTTGGCAATGTCAATTACGGCAACATCAGCTGATTTGCTAAATTGGTCGCAATCGAGAATCATTTCGTGGCCAACAAATCCATTTTCACCGCGATACAGGATTGGAAAATCATCTTTTAGCTCATTCATCATGTAATTGGCGTTTAGGATCGCCATTTTCGTCGCTTCGGTTAAACCAAAACTACCAAGCATTTTAAGGTATCCGTA
>CAYWNI010000312.1:0-3877 GCA_964459525.1 uncultured Lentimicrobiaceae bacterium
CAGGGACACATGGATTTTCAGTCCATTGCTCTACCTACTGAGCTATGGTACCAACTCAATCGGACGGCAAAAGTACATCTTTTTTTTATTTCTCAAAAAAAATCATAAAAAAATATCTTGTCTCTTGTTTCGTGCTGTACATTTGCGGCTATTATACACTTAACTATGCAATTGCTCATCGACTTAGGTAACACCAAAACCAAGTTGGCTATTTTTAAAGAAAATCGTCAAATTCATTTTCATTTAGTCGATAGGCTTACAGTGCCTGTTTTGGATGTTATATTCGATGAACACCCTAACTTACGTTCAAGCATTTTATCGAGTGTAGCACCTTACTCCAAGGAAATTGATCTGTTGCTTTCATCCAGAACAAACTATTTTTGTCTTTCACATCAAACCCCGCTGCCTTTTACGTTGGCTTATGAAACTCCCCAAACCTTGGGTAAAGATCGAATTGCAGCAGTAGCTGGCGGTGTTTCGCTTTTTCCTAACACCAACTTGCTCGTGATTGATGCGGGAACCAGTATTACCTACGATTTGATTACTGCCGAAGGGGCGTATTTAGGGGGTGCAATAAGTCCTGGAATTGACATGAGATTCAAGGCACTCAATACTTTTACCGACAAATTGCCGTTATTGCAACATGAACCGGAAATTAACGTTGATTTGATTGGAAATACTACAAACACATGCATTCAAAGCGGAGTTAAAAATGGTGTTCTTGCCGAGTTAGAAGGGATTATCAACCGCTATCAATTGCAATTCCCTAAGCTAAAGGTGGTGGTGAGTGGTGGCGATTATAAATATTTTGAAAAATACATAAAAAGTGACATCTTTGCAACCCCTAATATTGTGATACAGGGGTTAAAAAAAATCCTTGATTTTAATGAGAATAAGTAAAATAGTATTATCATTTCTGTTGGTTTTCGCCAGCATTGTGGCCGTTGGTCAAACAGGAATAAATTCCCCTTATTCACTCTTTGGCTTAGGCGAGTTGAGTAGCAGTAATGTTAACACCGCAGTAATGGGCATGGGAGGATTATCAATTGCCATTGCCGACCCAACTACAATTAACCCTGCCAATCCTGCTTCATACATGATTCAAGATTCATCGGCATTTATGTTTGAAATTGGTGTTTTTGGCAATTCAACAACTTTTAAAACCACCGACGCCAGTGAAAGCGGTTCTGATGTAACCTTAAATTACGTTATGGCTGGTTTTCCTGTTACAAAATGGTACCGCATGGCTCTGGGTGTGCTTCCCTACAGTAAGATTGGTTACAATATCCAAACCAATATTGAGGTAGATAGTTTTAGCAATGTTGTGCATACTTTTACGGGCGATGGCGGTTTAAATCAGGTGTTTTGGGGGCATAGCTTCCGACCGGTAAAAAACTTACGTCTAGGCTTTAATCTTACCTATCTTTTTGGTCGTACCACTCGCTCAAGCATGGTTTACTTTCCTGATTCTTCCTTTATTTTTGGAACGAAAGTGGAAAATCGGATTAAAGTTAGTGATATTATGTTCGACTATGGTGTGCAATACGACTGGCATCTGGATGAAACACGAAAGGTTACTTTTGGGCTTACTTATGCCAATTCGTTTAACATTAATGCTAAAAGTGAATATTTATCGACCACTTTACTTGGAGGTTACGAAGATTTGGTGGAGTATGTTATAGACACCATCGTTTACAACCCTGATAAAAAGGGCGAATTGGTTATGCCACAAAAATTAGGGTTAGGTTTTGCTTATCAAAAGTTTGAACGTTGGACTTTTGGCGCTGACTTCGAGTGGCAAAACTGGAAAAGCTACCGCGCTTTTGGTCGCAACGACAGCCTTACCAACTCGTGGCGTGTTGCTGTGGGAGCTCAAATTCAGCCCAAGCACACAAGTATATCAAGTCTCTTAAAACGAATGACCTACCGTGTAGGAGCACGTTACAATAATTCATATTTAAATTTGTACGACACGCAAATTACCGAGTATGGCATTAGTTTTGGTGTAGGTTTTCCATTAAAGAAATCAAAAACCGGACTTGATCTAAGTGTAGAAATTGGTCGTCGTGGCACGACAAAAAACAACCTGATTCAGGAAAACTTTATTAATTTCTCGCTGGGTATATCTATACAAGAAATCTGGTTTTATAAACGACAATATCAATAAACTGTTAATATAAATATCTAACATAATGAAATTCAAAGTATTAACTTTACTACTTGCCTTGGGTCTTGCCTTGGCTGCAAGAGCTGAAAACCCAGTTATTGACAATAGGCTTCAGGATGATGGGACGAAATACGGAAAAGACAGTGCTACCTGTGTTATGAAATTTTCGCTGTATCGTGAGTTTTATAAGCAATGGAAACAGAGCAATTACAAAAATGCTACAATTAATGATGCTTTGAAATCATGGCGATGGGTTTATCATAATTGCCCACGTTTATCAGAAAACATCTATGTTGATGGTGTAAAGATGTATGATTTTCAAGTTTCTAAAGCGAAAGATGCTAAAATCAAAGCAGGACTTATCGACACCATGATGAGTGCCTACGATAGGCGAATCGAATATTTCCCAAACGATTATAAACCTCCCTACGATCAACAAAAGGGTGACATCCTTGGTCGAAAAGGTGTCGATTTATACCAAGTGGATCCCGAGCAATACGCAAAAGTTTATCAAATCTTAGGTGAGTCAATTGATCTTGAAAAAGAAAAAACACAAGGCCCTATTTTCATTTACTATTTCCGCTCGCTTACCCGCATGGCCAAAAGTGGAGAAGCCGATACCGCTGCTGTGGTAGATGCCTATGATATGATTAGTGATTATATCGATCACAACCTTGAAAAATATACCAAAGCCCAGAAAGAGAAAAGTATCGAACAATGGACTAACATCAAGGGGAATATTGAAAGCACTTTTGAGCCTTTTGCCAACTGTACCGATTTAGTTAGGATTTACAAGAAGAAATATAATAGCAATCCTACCGATGTCAATTTGCTTAAAAAAATTACCAAGCTTTTGGATAAAAAACAGTGTATCAATGATCCGCTTTATTTTGAAGCCACTGTGGCTCTTTATAAAGCTGAGCCATCGCCTGAAGCAGCTTACCTGATTGGGAAAATGTTGCTTATCGAGAAGCGGTATGTAGATGCTATTCCTTATTTGGAAGAAGCTGTAAAACAGGAAAACGAAACCAGAGCATATATGGCCATGATATTTTTGGCCGAAGACTATATGAGCTTGAACCGATATTCCGAAGCACGCCAAATGGCCTATAAAGCCGCGGCACTCAATGCGCTCGAAGGCGAACCTTATGTTATTATTGGCGATTGTTATGCTGCCAGCGCCAGAGATTGTGGCAACGATGAATTAACTACCAAAGTCGCTTATTGGGCGGCTGTTGACAAATACGAAAAGGCCAAACGTGTTGATTCGGATTTAGTTGAGAAAATGAATTCACGTATCCAAAGCTATCAAAAATATTTTCCACCAACAGAATTGCTCTTTTTCCACAACCTGAACGAAGGCGATACCTACTCGGTAGGTTGCTGGATAAACGAGGAAACAACTGTTAGGGCTGCCAAATAGCAGATTCCTTACATGCATTTATCCATAAAATATAGCTACTATACCCTTGTCATACTTATGGCAGGGGTGTTTTTTTCATGTGAGAATTCGCTTGAAACCATAAAGGAAATTGCCAGTGAAGACACGCTGGTGGCTTCGGTAAAGGCTTACGACGTAGATTACACACGAACCGATTCGGCAAAATTACAGGTTCGACTTTTAAGCCCGGAAATGGAAAAATATGAAGGCAAAGAACCATTTACGGTTTTCCCGCAAGGTTTTGAGGTGATTTTCTATGATTCTGTAGG
>CAYWNI010000313.1:0-3865 GCA_964459525.1 uncultured Lentimicrobiaceae bacterium
CATCTACGCCACACTCGGCGGTGAATCATGGAAAGGGTTTTCGTTTACCACCCGCGCCAGCATTGATGTAGCTAATCAACTCTACCACACTTGGTATCCAACTTACTGGTTTTCTTCCGAAAGAATGAATACCCAGGCCAATGTGCGCGACAACACCAATAACTGGACAGGATGGATGTGGGAAAACTTCATAACCTATGAAAAAACATTCAACGACAAACATCATTTAGGCGTAATGGCAGGTATGTCATCACAACAAAATACGCATAAATACATCAATGCTTTTTCAGGTCCTATGTTTGCCGAAGGCGACAATTTCGCTCAATTCGGAACCACTGACGTAGACGGAAAAGTAAGTGGAACTCTGGAAGATAAAAGACTCGAATCCTATTATGGTCGTGTATCCTATGACTACGAAGGAAAATATTTGGTAAATGCCACCATGCGTCGCGACGGAACTTCACTTCTGGGGAACAAATGGGGCAACTTCCCTTCAGTTTCTGCAGGATGGATCATCACCAAAGAAGATTTCTGGTCAGTTGATTTTATTGATTTCATGAAAATCAGAGCTTCATGGGGACAAAATGGTATGCTTTCAGGATTAACACCAGATCAGTTTAGAGCGTTGATCACCTCCTCGGGAATAAAATATCCCAATGCAACCGGAGGCTTTTATACTGGAGCAGAACCAGCGTTGTTAGCTAACCCTGAATTAACTTGGGCCACCAGTGAGCAAATCGACCTTGGTTTTGACATGTACATGTTTGCCAACAGGCTTTCTTTTGGATTCGATTATTACAAAAAAACCACCAAGGACCTGCTTGTTATTGGAACTCCTCCCCCATCTGTGGGCAACTATCCTCCCTTTGTAAATGCTGGAGATGTTACCAACAAAGGTTTAGAATTTGAACTTGGATACCGCAACAACGAAGGCAAAATCAACTACAACATCAACACGAACTTCACCTTTATGGACAACAAAGTTACCTACCTCAACCCGCTTCTTGACAGGGTTGCCGGTACAGCTGTTGGTACAGGATGGACAGCTACCTGGATGGAGTTGGATCAGCCGGTTTGGTTCTTCCGTGGTTATAAAACAGATGGTATTTTCCAAAATACCCAACAAATTGCAGACTATAAAGCAGCCAATGGCGGCCTGGCAGGTTACGACCCAGTTCCTGGTGACCCCATTGTTGTGAACACCAACGATGACAACCTCATCAACGACGAAGACCAGACCAACATTGGAAATCCTCATCCAAAGTTTATGTGGGGAGCCATGTTTAACTTCGACTATGCAGGATTTGATTTAAGACTATTCGTTCAGGGCGTTCACGGACAGGATGTTTTGTTGGGATGGAATCGCTACGACCGCTCTACCTCGAACCGTCCACAGTTTTTCTTCGACGAAAGATGGACTGGCGAAGGCAGCACCAACGACATGCCTCGTGCTGATCAATCAAGTTCATACATCTACAATAGCGACCTGATGGTTTACAAAGGTTCTTATGTTAGAATCCGTCAGATTCAGTTAGGATATACATTGCCAAGAACAGTACTGGAAAAAGTAAATATTGAAAAACTCAGATTCTATGTTTCTTTGGATGACTATTTTACTTTCACCAGTTACCCAGGAATGGACCCAGAAGCAGGTTCTCCCGATAACAACAGTCAGGGAATCGACCGCGGATTGTATCCCACACCACGTAAAATCATGTTTGGTTTATCATTCGGTTTTTAATTGATAAACAATAAACTGTCGAAGAAACATTATTTCTTAAAATAAAAAGTAATAAAAATGAAAATTCAATATAAAATTTTAGTTGTCTTATCGCTGATTATCACAATCTCAGCGTGTAAAAAAGACTTTCTGGAGGTGGCTCCTATAGGAAAAATGTCGGAGGATCTCTTTTATAAAACAGATGAAGATGCTACCAAAGCTATCATGGCCACGTATGACATTCTCCAATGGTCGAATGCACGTGACTGGAACAGCTCCTATCTGGTAAAAACATTTCCATCGGATGAAGCCAATGTTGGCGGGGGAGATGCCGGTGACCAACCTCCTTATCAGGAATTGGGTAAATATACCTTTGGACCTAGCAATGCTACCATTTCTGCTGTTTGGCAATCCAACTATTTTGGAATCTATCGTGCCAACAAGGTTATCAACAATGTACAACCAGAAACAGATCTCCGCAAACAAATCATTGCTGAGGCAAAATTTCTGCGTGCATATTTCTTCTTTGAGATTGCCAGCATGTATGGAAATGGTCCTTTAATGCTAAAAGAACCTGCTCCAAGCGAATACAGCCAGCCCTTTGTTACAACTGCTGAACTTTATGCTCAAGTGGAAGCCGACCTAAAAGATGCCATGGCCGTATTACCAGCAAAATCAGCTTATGCTGCAGCAGATGTATTCAGAGCTTCCAAAGGAGCTGCAGAAGCGTTATTAGGAAAAGCTTATTTGTATCAGGAGAAATATGCAGAATCAGCAGCGGAATTTGAAAAAGTAATTATCTCAGGAACTTATCAGCTACAGGCAGATTACTCAACACTTTTCCTGAGAGAATCTGAGTTTGGTGTAGAGTCAATTTTTGAGGTCACTTATGTAAGCACTGAAGGTTACGACTGGGGAACGTTTCAATGGGGTGGTAATCGTGCTATGGAAAACAATATTACCTGGCAGCTTATGGGCCCTCGTGGTGATTTTCTTGTACCCGATACGGTAACAGGTATCATTGGTGGTTGGGGATTTTGCTACCCAAGAAACAATGCCTATCAGATATTTGTTGATGAAGGTGATGTAACCAGAAAAGGCGCTTCTATTATGTCGGTAGCCGATCTTCAAGCACTTGGAGGCGACTGGACTAATCCGGATTGTTGGGGATGGGACGGATATATCCGTGTAAAATACGGCACTCGACTTGGCGAAACAAGCACTGAAAATGGTGCTGTTGCAGAATTAAATTATGGCACCAACTTACGCCTTTTGAGATATGCAGACGTATTGCTGATGGCTGCCGAAGCCAACCATTTCGCAGGTGACGACGGAAAAGCCACTACCTACCTCAATCAGGTAAGAACAAGAGCAAATCTGGGAGCTTATACTGGAGATATTTTCGATGCTATCGTTAAAGAGCGTCAAATGGAACTTTGTTTTGAAGGTGTTCGCTATTTAGACCTGATCAGATGGGGTAAAGCACCAGCTGTATTAGGTTCTAAGGGATTTGTTGCAGGCAAAAACGAATTGTATCCCATCCCACAAGATGAGATGAGAAACAACTCAAAAGCCGTTCAAAACCTAGGTTATTAATATGATATTACTACAATTATTATAGTAAAAATACATTTTTTGGTTTATTGAATTATGGGAGCGGGGTGTCTTAATTGATGCTCCGCTTTTTTAATGCTGCTAGGTAAATCTTACAGATGCTGTTTTTTTCTTCTTACTGACAAATCACCTAGATGGCTGGAAGTAAATCGGTGTTACAAAAAGTGTTTAGTTTGGCGATTTTACCCAATTCATAGGAAGTATTCCAACGAACTACCGTGCCTGTGTGTTCTGAATTCGTTAAAAGATTTTGAATGGCCTTATTCAATTTCTCAGGAAAACGATGAGCGATAATCCCTATCACTTTGGCTGAATCCCATTTTATTCGGGGCGCTTTTTCGTTACAAGTGTCAATTACAAATTTCAACCATGTTTCTGTAGCAATTCCAGGATTTGTTTTTGAAGCATATTCCAAGGCTTCAATACAGGAGGCTTTCACAGGATATTTTGATTGTTCTGAAAACTGAATTAGCAATTCCACCTCTGCTCTTTAAGCAAACAATTGGCTTTGGTAATATTGACTTTGCTGTG
>CAYWNI010000314.1:0-3810 GCA_964459525.1 uncultured Lentimicrobiaceae bacterium
CCTTTGCTAAAAATTCTCGCACCTTTAGCTGAAGCTGTTCGTCCGACAGCATTGCAATCTTTGATATTTTAATGCCCTTATTATATAACAAGGTCACATTGAGTAGCTTTTTCAAACTCTCTTCGCCATAATAACGGATGTTGGAATCGGTTCGGCTTGGCTCAAGTAAGTTATATCGCTTTTCCCAAATCCGAATGGTATGGGCCTTTACGCCAGAAAGATTTTCCAAATCACGAATAGAAAACAAAGAAGAAATATTGTTTATCATTTTGAGTTAAATTATTAAACAACCTAAATTTTACACAAAGATAGATAAACATTTCAAAATTACCAGAATTATTTCAATAACAGCCTTTTTGTTTAACAATAAAAGATTATTACATTAACAATATGACTATAAAGGAGCTTTTTATAGCACTCTTCCGTTTTTCATGTTTAACTTTTTTGTATTTTTTTTAAACATTTTCTTGACATTTCAATTTTTCTGTTTATCTTTGCAGAAATATTGTTAAACAAATAACTTTAAAACTATGAAAACTCGATTCACTCTCTTAACCGTCCTCATCGCAGCTTTTGCGATTTCAGCTTACAGCCAAACGGCCCGCGTTCAGGCCATTCACAATGCCCCCGATCCAGCAGCAGCTACTGTGGATCTCTGGATAAACGACATGTTGATTATCGATGATTTTGACTACAAAGCTGCATCACCTTATATTGATGCTCCCGCTGGTACTTCTTTTGTTCTTTCTATATGTGCACCCAACTCCATGGACACTACTGACGCTATTTTCTCAAAGTCTTTTCTACTTGAAGAAAACGGAACATACACCGTTGTAGCCAGTGGCGGACTCGGCGAATCAGGAACAACCGCTTTCGACCTCCGTGCTTATGCTGGCTTGGAGCAAGCTTCAAATCAGATGGCAAATGAAATTAGCCTCAACATCATACATGGCGCTTACGACGCTCCAGTTGTTGACATTTACGAAGTTCAAATCCCAGCAGGTGAGCTCGTTGCAGATCTTGGTTTTGGCGAAGATATCGGCTCTTACGTTAGCCTACCCGCCACAGACTTCGATGTGCAAATTAGAACCCAAGAAGGCATCGCTGCAGCCGAATTTGACGTAAATGTTACAGCTTTTGCTGACAGCGCAATAACCGTGTTAGCCACCGGCTTTCTCGACCCTGACAACGCTGTTGGAGACGAGCCCTTTGGACTCATTGCTGTTTTTCCAAATGGCCTCGTAGCCGAACTTCCCTCTAAAATGATTACACCCGCTCGCCTTCAGGTTATACACAATAGCGCTTCAACAGACGCCGAAAGTGTTGATATCTGGCTAAACGATACACCCTTGCTCAACGACTTCATGTTTAGAACCGCCTCAGGATTTATCGATGCACCTGCAGGTAATTACTTTGATGTTTCTGTAGCTTTACCAAACAGCACGGACACGATGAATGCACTATTTCGTCAAACCTTCCTGCTCGAAAGCAGCAAAACTTACATCGTAATTGCCAGCGGAACCATCGGCTCAGGAATCTATACCCCAAATACACCATTTACACTTGAAGTTATTGCGGATGCCCGCGAAACATCAACAACCACTGGAAATGTTGATGTTGGCGTATGGCACGGATCGACAGATGCCCCTACTGTTGACGTAGTAGAAACATTAGCTGGCGCTGGCACAATCGTAAACAACATCTCGTACGGTGAATTCCAAGGATACCTTGACCTTCCTGCTGCCTCTTTCATTTTAGATATCAGAGATGAAACCGGAAGTCAAACTGTAGCCTCCTATGCGGCAGACATCAGTGGTTTACAAAATATGGCCATAACCGTTCTAGCCTCCGGCTTCTTGAATCCGGCTGACAATAACGATGGTCCCTCTTTTGGACTTTTTGTTGCACTGCCAACAGGTGGAGATTTATTGCAACTTTCTAATGTAACTTCGGTAGGCGAAACCAGTGTTCTCGACGACCTAAAAGTTTTCCCAAACCCGTCTTCAAGCAATTTCTACCTAAGTATTAATTCAGATAAATCGAATACAATTAGTTACCAACTTTCTGATTTAACAGGTAAAAAGCACATGCTTGGCTCTGAAAAATTATACAAAGGAAACAACCAACTTCTTATCAACACAGAGAGCCTTAGCCCAGGCTTTTACAACCTCAGTCTAATTGATCAAAATGGACAAACAGAGGCCATTAAACTCATCAAGCAGTAAATTTTCATACATACGTAACACAAAAAAGCCGCCTCGTAAGGAGCGGCTTTTTTGTGTTTTAGCAAAGGCAAGGCTATTTCATGCGAATAATCTTTTCAACCCCGTGCACCTTACTAATCTTATGGATTAGTTGATCAAGATGCTCATTGTCGCGAACCAAAACAGCAATACGTCCCTCGAATTGTTTTCCTTTTGTTTGAAAATTCACCGACCGCATGTTTACTCTCAGGTCATCTGTAATAACTTTTGTGATGGCACCAACCACCCCTAACTCATCTTTTCCGGTAATCTTAATGGTTGACAACCAATAGTTTGGCCGTGATGAGCTTATCCATTTCACCTCCATTACACGGTAAGCATAGCGTGTAACAAGACGTGAAGCATTGGGGCAATTTTTACGGTGTATAGTGATTCCTCCTTGGGTGGTAATAAAACCAAAAACTTTATCGCCTGGAATAGGCGTACAACATTTGGCCATTCGATAATCAATATTTTTCAGATTTTCGCCAATATACAATACATCATCAGCATCTTCATCAGGATTAAAAGACTTACCTTCTAACTTTGCCTCTTGCTGTTGGTCACGGTCAGGGGTTTTCTCCTCAAGTAATGATTCAGCAAAACGGGTTGCTACTACCTTAACATCTGCCAAGTCAATTTTCTGCACCGCGAAGAGGTAATACAAATCAACGCCAGCATCAACTTTATAGTGTTTTACAAGATGATTGATAAGTAAATCAGAGTTTTTAATCTTCCAGTTTTTTAATTTCCTTACTAGGATATCCTTTCCTAAATCTGCTTCTTTGTATTTTTCTTCTTTTAGCGCACGCTTTATGCGCGTTCTGGCTTTTTCGGTAGCAACAAAAGAGAGCCAGTCGAGTTTAGGTTTTTGATTTTTTGAAGTAATGATGTCAATACGGTCGCCGTTACGCAACACATACCTGATTGGCATCACTTTTCCATTAACTTTTGCACCACGGCAATTTGAACCCACGTCGGTATGTATACCAAACGCAAAATCAAGAATAGTTGAGCCCGCAGGAAACTGTTTCAGATCGCCTTTTGGCGTAAAAACAAATACACTCTGTTGTTTGTTTTTGCTCCCACTTCGGTAGGAATCATCGTGCTTAGGCTTATTTGGATTTTCCAATATATCGCGCACCTGCGAAAGCCAATCTTCCGTGTTTTTGCGGCTCATAACACCCTTATACTGCCAATGAGCAGCCTGACCTTTTTCAGCTACCTCATCCATACGAACCGACCTAATTTGGACTTCAACCCAACGATCATCCTGACCTAACACAGTAGTATGCAACGACTCATATCCTGTTGATTTAGGAACAGTTACCCAGTCGCGTAATCGTTTTGGATTGGGTTGATAAATATTGGTAATTACAGAATAAGCACGCCAACAGTCTTCAAGTTCAGTTTTGGGTTTCGAGTTTATAATAATACGAACGGCAAACAAATCGTAAACCTCCTCGAACTCCACTTGTTGGTTTTTCATTTTCGCCCAAACCGAAGGAATAGACTTAGCACGCCACTTTATAGAAAAATCAAAACCGAGGCGATGCATTTCTCGCTC
>CAYWNI010000315.1:0-3786 GCA_964459525.1 uncultured Lentimicrobiaceae bacterium
CACTTACGGGAAGTGGTTATACAGGAACGTTTACACATACAGGTGGTATATTTACCCCTGAAGATGTCCAAATCAATAACAGTTTTTTTCTCACACTTGCCTCTGACATGAACACTGGAACAGCCCCTGTTATAATAAACGGAGCTGTTACTATTCCCAACAGCTATACTTTCAGTCATTCAGGGGATGTATTGGTGGCTTCTACCGAGTCTTACAATGGATCTCTCATTGCCCATGGTGTCGTTACCGGCAACCTAAACGTGGAGAGTTATGTTACAGCAGGCCAATGGCACGGCATTTCAGCACCCGTTGCTGCTCAGACAGCTCATTCAGTTTATCTTGGAGGAAGTCCTGATGTTTGGCTAAAATACTACAACGAGTCAGACAGAACTTACTCGAACATCACTGATTTGGGAATAAGTCTGGGTAAGATGAAAGGCTGGATGTTCTGGGTGGGTGAGAGCGCAGCCCATACATTTACTTTTTCAGGAGCAGCGCGAACAGGCGTGATTGGCAATAACGACAATGCCATAAGAACAAGCGCAGGAGTAGACTATGGCTATAATTTTGTTGGCAATCCATTTAGTTCTGCTATTGACTGGGATGCTCTTTCTGGTTGGACAAAAGAAAATCTGGAAAACGCAATCTATGTTTATAACAATGGCAACTGGGCAAGTTATATTGGTGGAGTAGGCACAAACGAAGGCTCACCATATATTGCCATGAACCAAGGGTTTTTTGTTCAGGTTGCTGATGGTGGAGGTGCATTCCCCGAAAATGGAACGCTAAAAATGAACAGTGAAGTTTGTGTTCACAATCCCATACCCTTCAGAAATCATTCGCTAGAAAATGAACAACTAATCCACCTGTTGCTGACAGATGAGTCAGAGCTTACCGATGAAACCATTATCAGAATTTCAAGCGAAGCTACTGCAGGATGGGACAGCAACATGGATGCGCACAAACTATTTAGCTTTAACACCGATCATCCCCAACTTTTCTCTACAGATAATGGGAATATGTCGATAAATTCAGTACCTGAAAACACCGAAACCATTCCATTGGACGTGTTGGGAGTTGAAAATGCTTCAATGACTCTGTCAGCAAGTCAGACAGGGAATTTTGCACAATTAATTTTGCTGGATAAAATGAATAATGAAACCACCGACCTCACAGCAGAAGATTACAGTTTTAGTTATACCAACAGTTTCCCCAACAGGTTTCTTTTGGCCTTCACGTTAACCGCTGTAAACGAGGGTTCAACACCGGCGAAAGAGTTTACTGTTTTTTCATCGGGAAATGAAATACAGGTTATCGGAAAAAATTCCGGAAAAATAGCCATAAGCGTGTATAACCTGTATGGGCAAAAAGTATTTGAGCAAAACTATTATGATCAGAAGGTTCACTTTTCACTCAATCAAACCGGGTATTTTCTGGTTGCCGTAAGTAATGGAAATTATCTTGAAACACATAAAATATTCGTTCAATAACTTTGAAAATATCAACCTGAGCGCTTTTTCTTTAATAATTTAAATCCATCCCTATGAAACGCCTTAAAATAATATTGCTTTTATTAAGTCTCCAAGTTTCTTTTATCGGCTTTGCTCAATCCACCGGGCCAAGCGATCCCGGCAACGACCCGACAGGCGAAGAGCCTCCTTTGGGTGGAGGAGCTCCCATAGGCAGTGGTACATTATTATTGCTGGGGCTTGGTGCATTTTATGGCAGTATTAAATACAAAGAGCTACGCACCGAGAAAGAAAGTGAGCAATAAGAAAACAGAAACCAATTGATTATTAATAAATAAGAGATCAGAAAAAGTCTCAAACACGATTCTTAAAAAAGAATTTTAACCCCAAAACCATGAAAAAGTTTATTAAACATCGTTTATTGTTGATTCTGGTAATATTCGTATTATTTAGTGCCAGTGCTAGCGCACAAATGTCTATTCTGCTTGTTGACGACAACAACTACGCACCGGAAAGAATCGCTCCAATAAAAACGGCCATTACCAACAATGGGTTTACCTATGTAAACTACACCATTTCGGACGAAGGGGTAGGCCCTGATTATGCTTACATGAGCAATTTTAATCTGGTAATCTGGTACACGGGAAATGATGGCGTAGGGCTACATTTTTGGAATGGCAACGATACCGATAACCAGGAAATCAAAGACTACATTGATGGAGGAGGCATGTTTTGGTTGCAAGGGCTGGATTTTTTATATGATCGATATAGTAGCCCTCCCGACATTTTTAGTGCAGGCGACTTTGTGTACGACTACCTTGGGATTCAGGAATACCATGCGCAATCGCATTCCGATGATGGAATTTATTCTGATGGCGTAGAACAACTGGATGTGGTAACAGGCAACCCGATTTTTACCATGACACCCATGAAATGGGTGTGGGCAACCATGCATTATGCCGATGCATTGATCCCTACAGCTACGACAGACTCAATTTACAGGATGGGTCCTTCAGGTTACGATTTCGACACCTACTACACAAGTGTTTATCTTGAAAAAGGCGAAGGCAAAGTGCTTACCATTGCTACTGAAACCGGAAAAATAGATACCCAAGAAAATACCGACATATACCTGGGCGAAGGCCTTACCTACTTTGAGCAATTTGTCGACAATACCGTCCTGATAGCAGAAATAAACGTAAATGGACAGGGAAACGCAACCACCATAAGTGTTGATCAAGGTACTTTACAAATAGAAGCCAACATACTGCCTGCCGATGCCTCAAATCAAAACCTACTGTGGTCGGTTGTCGCCGAAACAGGAGCAGCCACCATCGATCAGGATGGTCTCCTTCAGGCTACTGGAACACCTGCCGGAAATGGAACTGTGTGGGCTAAAGCCTTGGCTACCGATGGTTCAGGCATTGCCGACTCTGTCCAAATAACCATTTCTAACCAAGGTGCATCAACTGATTTCCATGTGTTGCTCGTAAACGACAACGACTATGGAACAGATAGATACCTCGTACTGGCCACATCGCTTACCAATTTAGGGTATAATTTTGATGTTTATAATACTGTTCAAACAGATGAATATCCCGATTTGTCGACCCTAAATTTGTACTCATCGGTTATCTGGTACACTGGTAACGATGGCGCAGACCTATTTTTATGGGATGTTTCAGATCCGAACGATTATAAGTTTAATGCTCCTTTGATAAATTATATCAACAACGGCGGCATTGTTTGGCTGCAGGGTCTTGATTATTTATACGATGTTTATGGCGCTGCCCCCGATGCATTTACGCAAAGCATGTTTGTTTACGACTATATGGGTATTGAAGCGTATTTTGCTCAATCGTATGTCGATGATGGCGGATTGGGACTTCCTGAAATGAATATTGTGCCCAACAATGGGATTTTCACCCAAAACCCCGTGATATGGTCATTTACCGAAATGTGGTACGCCGATGCCATGACGCTCACACCCGAAGCACGTGGTGTATATACCATGGGCCCAGACTCGTATGAGTTCAGCGACTACTATTGCGGACTTTACAATTACACCGATGGTGGTGGCTTGGTGATGAACTTTGCCATTGAAACCGCCCGACTTAATACCCAAGAAAATACGGATACTTTTCTGGATAATGGACTTACTTTCTTTAATGAATACCTCACTACCGGTATTTTAACACAAAATATTGAAGTGCACGCTGAAAATGGAGCAATAAACATTGATGCCAATGGAGGTTCTTTACAAATGTATGCTGATGTTTTTCCTCTTTCAGTGCCAAGTTATGAGGTTACATGGAGC
>CAYWNI010000316.1:0-3781 GCA_964459525.1 uncultured Lentimicrobiaceae bacterium
CCACGCCCCATGCCGGCATGCAGCGGTATCATTTTCCGAAAACTGACCAAGCCCGTGTGGTACTCGATCTGGTGGAAAGCGTGGTAACTGAAAAAATTCTGGCTGCTGAATTGCGCATCACAAGCGACCACGAAGTGATGGGATACCGTTTTACCAAAGGCTGGGCTGCTGAACAAAAAGTGTATTTCTATGCCAGCTTTTCACGCCCATTTCAGGCTACGGGCATCGCTACGCAGGGCGAGTTCCATCAAAATAAGCAAGACGCTCAGGGCGATGACCTTAAAGCTGTGTTTACCTTTAACATGATGGACGGTGGGCCATTGCTCATAAAGGTTGGTATTTCGGCAATTGACTACCACAGCGCGCGCGAAAATTGTTTTCAGGAAATCGACTCATGGAATTTTGAAGGTACCCACGCCGCCACCCTCGACAGTTGGAATGAGCAGTTGAGCAAAATTGAAGTGGAAGGTGACAACATCGATGATAAAACGGTGTTTTACACAGCCCTGTATCACACCATGATTGCCCCAAATATTTTTTCAGATGTGGATGGCCGCTACAGAAACCACGCCGATGAGGTGATTCAGGACCGTAGCTTTAAAATGTACACCGTTTTTTCGTTGTGGGACACTTTTAGAACCCTACATCCGCTGTTTACCATCATTGAGCGTGAACGCACTGCCGACATGATCAACTCCATGCTCGACATGTATAAGCATGATGGACTCCTCCCCGTATGGGAACTGGCCGGTAACGAAACCAACTGCATGATTGGATACCACTCGATTCCGGTAATTACAGATGCCTGGATGAAAGGAATTCGTGGTTTTGATGCTGATCTTGCGCTTAATGCCATGAAAACGAGTGCCCGATCGGGATTGTTTGGACTAAACGAGTACATGTCAAAAGGTTATATCCCTGCCGACAAGGAAGGCGAGAGCGTGAGCAAAACCCTCGAATATGCCTTCGATGACTGGTGTATCTCCCAGATGGCTCATGGCCTAAACGATGTGGAAGCTTATCAGGATTTTACGCGCAGAGCGCAGTATTACAAAAACCTTTTCGACAAAAACACAGGTTTTTTTCGTGGCAAATCGAATGGCGGTTTTGTAACTCCTTTCGACCCCACACAAGTTAACTTTATGCTTACCGAAGCCAACACCTGGCAATACAATTTCTTTGTCCCGCAGGACATAAACACACACATCCAACTGCTTGGCGGCGATGACGCTTATGAGCAAAAATTAGATGAGCTGTTTACCACTTCCGAAAAACTTTCGGGCAGGGAGCAATCGGATATTACCGGACTTATCGGTCAGTATGCGCATGGCAACGAACCCAGCCATCACATGGCTTATTTGTATAACTACGTCGGGAAACCCTACAAAACGCAGCAGCTTGTGCACCGTATAAGTAGCGATTTGTACGCAAACAAGCCCGATGGGCTGAGCGGAAACGAAGATTGTGGCCAGATGTCGGCGTGGTACGTGATGAGTGCCCTTGGGTTTTACCCCGTTACGCCCGGCAGCATGCAGTATGTACTGGGTAGTCCACGTTTCGATCTGGCAAATATAAACCTTGAAAACGGAAACGTTTTTTCAGTTAAAGCACCAAACATAAGCGAGGAAAATATTTATATTCAGTCGGTTAGCTACAACGGAAAGCCCTATGCCAAATCTTACATTACTTACGATATGATAGCCAACGGCGGGGAGCTTGAGTTTGACATGACCAGCCAACCAAACAAAACCTGGGGGAATTCTGCTGAAGACCGCCCAACGCAACGCATTACTGAGTTTCAAATTACACCAACACCGGTATTTGAGGCCGAAAGCAGTACTTTTGAAGCAAACCTAAGCGTTGGCGTTACCTGTTTGGATTCGCTAGCGAAAATTAAAGTCACCCAAAATGAAACAGCCCTGTTGTACGAAAAACCCATTTCTACAAGCCAAAGCACTGACTTCAAAGCCATCGCGTCGGTAAATGGAATAACCAGTTTTACTGAAACAGCGAGCTATTTGCTTATTCCGGCCAACCGGAAGGTGATAATAAACACTCCCTACAACGACCAATACACAGCTGGAGGCGACATTGCGCTGATAAACACCATTCGAGGTGGTTCGGAGTTTAGAACCGGAAACTGGCAAGGGTATTATGGCACAGACATGGATGTGATTGTGGATTTAGGTGAGCTGCAGTTGGTAAAAGAAGTTGGAGCAGGCTTTTTGCAAGACGAAAAGTCGTGGATATTTATGCCCGCAAAAGTGCATTTTCAGGTTTCGGCCGATGGCAAAAACTATCAGGAAGCCGGTCTGATATACAATCCGATAGACCAAAAAGAAAGTGGCGGCATTGTGCATGATTTTGTGGTGAAAGAAATTAACAAAAAAATCAGGTATATCCATGTAACGGCCACATCGGCAGGCGTATGTCCTGATGACCATGTGGGAGCAGGAAACCCTTCGTGGATATTTGCCGATGAAATATGGACAAAATAACGATGAAAGACGAAATTACAATATCAAATATTGCCCTGCATCGCGTTGGTAATGCGGCAAAAGAAGAGGGTGTACGGTTTTCGAAAAGCGAACTCCAACTGGATGAAGAAGTGCTCGACTTGCTAAAGCATTATTTTATATCTCCATTTAAAACCGAGTCGCGTTACCGCCTTTTTCACGATACAGACTTAACACTAAATGAAGTGTATGTATTTGCTAGTCATATTTTTAAACACCCCGATACATTTTTTGAAAAAGGAATCGACATCACCAAACACCTGCATGCCAACAGTGTTCATCCTAAAATAAAAACGGGCGAGTTTTACATCGTGCTTTTTGACAACTGTATCGTTGAAGGAGAACGTACACAGGCTTTAGGGCTTTTCAAATCAGAATCACGCGACACTTACCTAAAGGTGTTTCCGTCGGGCGACAATTATGCCATCGACAGCGAGCAAGGAATTAACATCAACAAATTGGACAAAGGCTGTTTGATTTACAACCTGGAAGAAGAAAACGGATTTGTTGTGGAGGTGGTCGACACCCTCAACAACTCCGATGCAAGATATTGGGTAGATGATTTTTTGCATCTGGCTGAACGCAAAGATGCCTACTACCAAACCGAGAAAACCTTGTCGATGACCAAGAAGTTTGTTACCAGCTACTTGCCCGGTAAATTTGACATGGATCGTGCCGATGAAGCCGAAATGCTCAACAATTCAGCTAAGTATTTCAAGGAAAACGAAGCCTTTGATTTGGAAGCCTTTGCAAATCAGGTTTTAGATCATCCCGATTTAATCGACACATTTAAAAGCTACAAAAACGATTTTGAGGAAGAATACAAAATCCAAATCGACGACCATTTTGATATTTCAGAGAAAGCTACCAAGAAGCAAGAACGGAATTTTAAAAGCGTGCTTAAACTCGACAAGAATTTCAGCCTCTACATCCACGGCGACAGGCGTTACATAGAAAAAGGCTACGACGACGAAAAGCAACTTAACTATTACAAACTCTATTACAGTCAGGAAAAATAGGTGCATCGAGACGCTGGCAAGCCCCCAAAGAAAATATAATTCGATTAATTATGCGAATTAAGGATTGGATATTAGTAATTTAGAGTTGATATAAAACATTGAATATCTGCATAATAGTCCTTAAATAACGTCTCTCGTCTGCGTTTCATACCTAAGACAAGTGTAACAAGGATGTAAAATATCATATCTTACTATATATCATTCTATTAAAGCAATCCGGCATCCGCGTTGCAAACGCGGACGAGG
>CAYWNI010000317.1:0-3778 GCA_964459525.1 uncultured Lentimicrobiaceae bacterium
GTAAACTCAATGTTTTTTTCGGGAGTCATGTGTAGGCTACCGATGCCATGAAAGCGGATGCGTTTACCGCTTTCCAATGCCTTTACACATTGAAACGAAAACTGATCGACACTTGATTTTGCATCGCGGTAGCTAAGGGTTTCTTTGGCAGCCACGTAGTTTACCAAAAGGCCGTCGTTGGTTTTGAGGTGGGCGTTGAAATGAACTACCCGGAAAGGTGGCTTGAAATGATGCGTAACGTTGACAACCTGCGCTGACTTATCGTTGCTGATAAACCCGCCCAAACCGGGTATAACAACACACTCATACTCATACAATAAATCACCTATGTAACCAGCAATTTTCATTCAATTTATTTTTGTATTCAGAACCTGCTAAAGTACAAAACTTAACCAATTCAATCAATAATTGTTAGTAAGTTTTCGAGGTCTTCGGGCGTGTCTATTCCAATGGTTTCAAAATCAGTTGTCTGTGTGTGTATGGTAAGGTTGTTTTCGAGCCAGCGAAGTTGTTCTAGCCGTTCGGCTTGTTCAAGTTTGCCTGGGGTCAGTTGCATAATTCTGTTCAGGATGCTGCGTCTAAAACCGTAAATGCCGATGTGCTTGAAATATTGGTGGTGGTTTACCCATTTATTTTGTTCAAAATCGCGCACAAGCGGAATGGGCTGACGGCTAAAGTAGATAGCCTTGCCATTTCTCGCGGTAACAACCTTTACTACATTCGGGTTAAACAAGGTTTCGTTATTGTTAATCTTTTTTATCAGTGTAGCTATTTCTACTGTTGGATTTTTTAACAGGCTGCAAACCTGTTCAATTTGGTCAGGATGTATGGTCGGCTCATCGCCTTGCACATTTACCACAGCATCGTAGCTATAACCAGCAGCTTCGAGTATTTCCAGCGTTTCGTGGCAACGTGATGTCCCATTTTGGTGATGCGTTCCTGTTAAAATGGCTTCACCGTTAAACTGTTTTACATGGTCAAAAATACGTTGATCATCGGTGGCTACAACAACTTTTTGGATGCTTTTGACTTCTTGAACCTGTTCAAACACCCTGTTTATCATACTTTTGCCTTTAATCATAGCCAACGGCTTACCGGGGAAGCGGGTCGATTGATAGCGGGCAGGTATCACAGCCAGAATTTTCATGAATTCGCGGTTTTTTATTTAAAACAAACCGTGTATTTCAGCATTTACCTTGTCGATAACGATACTCAAATCTTCGGGTTTGTTAAAATCCATATCATCTACGTTAATAATCAGGAGTTTACCCTTGTCGTATTTTTCAATCCAAGCCTCATACCTTTCGTTCAGTAGTTTAAGGTAATCGAGCCGGATTGATTCTTCATAATCGCGGCCACGCAACTGAATTTGTTTTACCAAAGTACTTACCGAAGCACGCAGGTAGATGAGCAAATCGGGTGCTTGCAAAAAGGTGCTCATCAGCTCGAACAACGATGAATAATTATCGAAATCACGTGTCGACATCAAACTCATGTGATGCAAGTTTGGCGCAAAAATATAGGCGTCCTCATAAATGGTTCTGTCCTGAATGATGTTGTCGCCACTATTCCGAATATCGATGACCTGCCTGAACCGTGAGTTTAGAAAATAAACCTGCAGGTTGAACGACCAGCGCTGCATGTCGTCGTAAAAACTGTGGAGGTAGGGATTGTTTTCAACATCTTCATAATGAGGTTTCCACCCAAACTGTTTCGACATCAGGCGGGTTAGGGTTGTTTTTCCCGAACCTATGTTTCCGGCTATTGCTACGTGCATATTCATTAAAATTTTCTACGAAAATAGGAAAAGTTTTATTCAATGGTTTAGTTTGTTGATTCCTCTTCTTTAATTAGTCTTGTCTGACGAATTTATAATTTTAAAGCGAGAATGTTGTCAACGTATTTTCTATCGTTCGATAGCCGTGGTACTTTATTTTGTCCTCCGAGTTTGTTTCGGCTTTTCATCCAGGTGTAAAAAGTTCCTGGTTTCATTACCTCAATTTGGGGTGGATTAAGTACAAGGTCGTGGTATCTTTTGGCTTCGTAATCAGAGTTTAACGACTTTAATGCCGTGTCGAAAGTCTCTTGAAAATACTCCAAATCTTCGGGCACTTTTTCAAACTCCATAAGCCATTGATGCCCAACCGAATTACCAGTGAAAATAGGTGCTGCAGTGTATTCGGTGAGTATAGCGTTTGTTTTTTTGCAAGCAATCACCAGCGCTTTTTCTGCATTGTCGATAATCAACTCTTCGCCTACCGCGTTGATAAAATTTTTCACCCGGCCCGTTATCCTAAAACGGTATGGTTTTTTACTGGTAAACACCACCGTATCTCCTATCATATAACGCCACAATCCAGCGTTGGTATTGATAATCATGGCGTAATTAACGCCAATAATTACCTCATTTAACAACACCGATTCGTTGTTTTCGCTGGTCATTTCCGAAACTGGAATAAACTCGTACCAGATGCCGTAATCTAGCATCAACAAGAGATCTGTATTGTTTTTTTGATCTTGGATGCCAAAAAAACCTTCTGAGGCATTATAATTATCGCGGTAAACCATGTGTGGCGACGAAATAATTTGCTCAAATTGAGCCCTGTAAGGTTCAAAATTTACACCGCCGTGAAAAAATACTTCCAAGTTTGGCCAAACCTCTGACAAATCTGATTTGCCTGATTTGGCCAGAATTTTTCTGATCAACACCAGCATCCAGCTCGGCACGCCTGAAATGCTTGTAACATCGTGATCTATTGTCGATTCAGCCATTAGTTCAAGCTTGTTCTCCCATTCGTCCATAAGGGCAATCGACAACGAGGGCGTGCGTTTAAACTGTGCCCAAAGCGGCAGGTTGTGCATGAGAATGGCCGATAGATCGCCCTCTATATATTGTGTGTTGCTAATTTCGAATATATTGTGGCTTCCGCCCATAACGAGGCTTTTTCCTTCAAACAGGTTCGACTCAGGATAGAGGTTGAAATAAATGGCCAGCATGTCTTTGCCGCCTTTATAATGGCATTCTTCGAGTGAATCTGGACTTACGGGGATGTATTTGCTTTTGCTGCTGGTAGTTCCCGATGATTTGGCAAACCAGGTAATTTCTTCGGGCCATAGGATGTTTTGTTCCCCTTTCCGCATGCGGTCAACCATTGGCTTGAGGTCTTCGTATGAGCTTATCGGAACGCGTTTGCGGTACTCATCGGCATTTTTTATGCTTTTGTAATCGTACTTTTTTCCCCATTCAGTATCTTTAGCTGTTGTAATGAGTTTTTTAAACAAATCTTCCTGAACATCATGGGGGTATTTTATAAATAAATCAATTTGATGAATGCGTTTTTTTATCCACCAGTTGAGTACGGAATTGAGTATTGTCATCGCAGGTATTGTAATTGAATGTGTGGCTTCAAAATTAAGATGTTTTGTCCAACTGTCGGCTATTTTAATTGAATATTTCGTTTTTGAGTGCTAAATGGGAAAGCTGCATTACTTTTGTGAAAAATATCAAGATGATTTGTTTTCCTAATGCCAAAATAAATCTTGGGTTATCGATTACTGGTCTGCGCGATGACGGATTTCATACAATTGAAACCTGTTATTATCCTATCCCTATGTCGGATATTTTGGAATTTGTTCCGGCTGATGAATTTGAGCTCACTTTGTATGGGCTGCCAATTGAGGGCGATCCAAAGCAAAACTTGGTGAGCAAAGTTTGGGCGCTCATGCACGGTAAATATGGTATTCCTCCTGTAAAAGTTGCCCTATTTAAACGAATCCC
>CAYWNI010000318.1:0-3778 GCA_964459525.1 uncultured Lentimicrobiaceae bacterium
TTTATGAGCAACTTATCGAGGCCCGATTCAACCGCCAAATACCTTATGTATCAGGAGGTTCATCGGTTACCATTCCGCTTATCTTTCAGAATCTGCTTCCAAAAGGCATCAACCATTTCAGGGTAGGCGAAACACTGTATTTGGGTACAGATGTGTACAACGAAAAACCGTTGAAAAAAATGCATACCGATGTTTTTCAATTGTATTCTGAAATCATAGAACTGATCGAGAAACCCATGATGCCTTCGGGCGAAACGGCTACCAATGTCGATGGACTTGCTTTTGAGGTTGTTGAAAACCTCATCGGCAAAAAAACCTACCGTGCCATTGTCGATATTGGCTTGCTGGATGTGGATCAAAAACATATTTTCCCGGTTGACACCAATATCAGTTTTGTGGGAGCAAGTTCCGATATGCTGGTTATCGACTTAGGCGAAAATACACAAAACTATAAGGTTGGCGATTTGCTCGAGTTTACGATGGACTACATGGGCACGCTGCGCATTATCAACTCAAAATATATTGACAAACGTATAAAGCGTTAGATTACAATGTAATTGGATCAATAAAAAAAGGCTTCCTACAGAATTTGCATCCCGAACACGGATGCAAATTCTTTTTTGAGCAAATCCTGAACCTCATTTTCATCAACTCGCCGCCCGAGTTCTTTCTCAAGACTCGTAACTCCTTTGCCTTGTATGCCGCAAGGCACGATGTAGTTGAAATAATCGAGGTTCGTGTTCACATTAAATGCAAAACCATGCATGCTTACCCAATGACTTGTGCGTACTCCAATAGCGCAAATTTTGCGCACTTCAACCGGATTGTCGGTGTCGAGCCAAACGCCCGTAGCCCCTTCGTAACGTGATCCGTGAATACTAAAATGCGCCAACACACGGATAATCACCTCTTCGAGTTGATCGATGTAAGAACGTATAGAAACACCAAAATTGTCGAGGTCGAGTATGGGATAGCCCACAATTTGTCCGGGCCCATGGTAGGTAATGTCTCCTCCCCTGTTTATACGGTAAAACGTAGCGCCTTTTGAAGCCAAAAATTCTTCGTTAATCAACAAGTTTGAAACGTCACCACTCTTTCCAAGGGTGTACACATGTGGATGCGAACAAAAAACCAAATAATTTGAGGTAGGCAGCGGCGACTCGGCCTTTCGGTTTTTCTCTTTTTGACTAACAATAAGGTCGAATAGTTTCTCCTGCTTATCCCAAGCCGATTGATAATCAATTTGATCCAAATCGAGGTATTGCGTTTGAATATTTTTGGGGTATGGTGTTTTCATACGTCTGTTTTCAAACTATTTACCTACATGTTTTTCAGCACGGTAGGACGAGCGCACCAACGGGCTACTTTCAACAAACCGGAAACCCATCTCGAGGCCAGCTAAACGGTAGGCTTCAAACTGCTCAGGCGAAACATACTCCTGCACCATCAGGTGCTTTTTTGTGGGCTGTAGGTATTGGCCTATGGTAACTACCTCAACACCAACGCCTCGCATATCTTTTAGCGTTTCGATAACCTCTTCAAGTTTTTCTCCTAAACCAACCATAATGCCCGACTTGGCTACTGATTTTGACTTTGCAATAACGCTTAAAGTGTATAGACTTAAATCATATTTTGCACGACTACGTGCCCAAGGCGTAATGCGGCGAACCGTTTCTAGGTTATGTGAAATAACTTCAGGCCCAGAGGCGATAACCTGCTGGATTAAATCATCGCGGCCATCAAAGTCAGGAATTAGGGTTTCGAGGGTTGTTTCAGGATTTAGTTTTTTAATCTCTTCCACAGTTTTAGCCCAAATTCCAGCCCCCAAATCATCCAAATCGTCACGGTCAACAGAAGTTAACACACAATGCTTCAAATTCATGAGCTTTACTGATTCAGCAACTCTAGCAGGCTCGCGCCAGTCGGCAGGCTTCGGGCGACCAGTTTTTACATTACAAAACCCACACGAACGGGTGCAAACATCACCCAAAATCATCAGTGTAGCCGTTCCTCTGCCCCAGCATTCATGCATGTTCGGACAATGTCCGCTGGTACAAATGGTATGCAGTTTATGCTGTTCTACAATTTGACGGACGTTTAAATATTCTTTTCCGGCGGGTATTTTTATTTTCAACCATTCAGGCTTACGCAGAATGGTTTCCTTTTGTTCAGCATTCATTCCAATTTATTTTGAATAAGTAAAATTAACAAAACCTGTCGAGTAGCAACCTGATCACTATGATAGTTTAACGCAACGTTTTCCGACTTTTGATTGTCAAGTATAGCGTAACAAATATATAATCAGTAATTTATATTTTTTAACCCAAATATTTTTTTAAATCCAACTTCCTTATAATTCGACCATTTTACTGATTAGCTATTTGTTAATTACCAAATAGCAAAAAGCAGCACAACACTGTGCCCAAACCAAAAGGTAGAAAAAAAGCGGCTATTGGAAAACTCCAACAACCGCTGACCAAAAATCCTACCTTTTGGTAATTATTTTTCGACCTCCAAAGTTCCGTTAACCGTTATAGAAGCTCCTGATTCAATGGTAAGTGTATTACATTTAGCCACTGTTCCAATTTGAATTATAGGATAATTTGTTCCCGAAGGAGCAGTAGGAATAACCACATTAAATGATGATGTAGGAATCGTATTGTCAGACCAATTGGCAGTATTGCTCCAATCTGTACTGGTTCCAACCCAAGTATTTGTTGCAGGAAGCACCACAATTTTATAGTCCTCCACTTCGCCATAGGTTGTTGTTCCACAGGGTGAACCGCAATCCTCATCAAAGTACTTAACTCGAACTCTCATTGTCGTTTGTCCTAATAGTGCGTCAGCCGGAGCCGAAAATGAAAATACTCCTTGTGTAGTTTCAATCATACCTGACTGACAAACAACATTTTCACCGACATCTACAAAATCTCCATTTTGGTTCCAATCAATCCAAATACCTATATCGGTATATGGATTGTAGAAATTTGGTAGAGATCCTACAAGTGCGACCGTAATAGTGATGCTATTTGATTGACTGACCGTTACATTCGTTGACAAGAAAATATAACTGGTATATGCATTTGAACCTGTACCAGTATTATTTATTGTTCCTATTTGAACCCCACTAATATACGGATTACCCGTGGAAGTAGAATAGTTAGAAGATGCTGCACAATAAGTCTGCAAATCCTCAACAGTAATATAATCACTTTTACTCTCAACATCGCTTCCATAGGCATTGGTAGCCGTGAGTTGAACGGTATAATCGCCTTCCGCACCAAACTGCACTTGTGGATTTTGGGAGGTGGCACTTGTTCCTCCCACAAAAGTAACCGTTGACGGGGTAAAGCTCCAAGCCCAAGAAGTGGGCAGGCTGGTTGACAAATCGGAAAATACTACTGTTTGTCCTACGCCGGGAAGTAACACATCCCCCACAAAATCAGCTATCGGTGGCGAGTTGGGAGGGATGTACAAATCTGATTCCCACACGCCTCTACCCGAAGTAGCAGCCCTCAACCGACTCAATGAAGGAGTGGTGGTGTTGTAATGGATTTTGAGTTCATTCACAACCACATTGGGTAAGCCATCGCTATACAAAGCCCAAGGACCGCCCCCAACTTTAACATAAATACCCACATCGGTACCTGCATAAAGCTCTGTTTGAAGAGTATTAAGCTTGTTTTGAACCACACACATAACGGGTATTGTTGGTATCCCTGTTGAGATGTTGGTCCAAGTTGACCCACCATCAGTAGTTTCAAATACTCCAAAACTG
>CAYWNI010000319.1:0-3778 GCA_964459525.1 uncultured Lentimicrobiaceae bacterium
TAGTTTAATCGACGGATACCCATTAATCAACACTTTTTCGTCCATCAGCGAAGCCAAACAGTGTGGGCACTCAACGGTCATTGACACATGCTTTCTCATGGTGGTTTGGTTTTAAAATTTTTTCTTTGGCTAATTTAACCAAAAAAACAGCTTAAGTCAACACGGTAAGCTTTATTCAGAACCCGTAAAAATAAGAAGAGGTTTTTGAATAGTGCAAAATGCGCATATTATCGCACCAAATAAAATACCAAATGATTACCTTTGCAATTAGTTTTAAACTTTAAAAACAAAAAGATATGTGCGGAACTTGCGGATGCGGCGAAGACAATCAAATAACTTACCATAAACCAGGCGAACACACGCATGAACATAGCCACGGCGATCATTCGCATCAACATGATCACGATCATTCACATAGTCACGATCATCACCATAGCCATGAGCTCCAGCTCGAAATCGACGTGATGTCGAAAAACAACCTAAAGGCCGAAAGAAACCGGGGATTTTTTGAGGCGTTGAATATCACAGCATTAAACCTTGTTAGCTCACCAGGATCGGGAAAAACAAGCCTGCTGGAACGAACAATAAAAGAGCAAAAAACCACCCATCCGTTTTATATTATCGAAGGCGACCAACAAACTTCTAACGATGCCGACCGCATACATGCCGCAGGAGCTCCCGTAATCCAAATAAATACCGGAAATGGTTGCCATCTTGATGCCGAGATGATTCATAAAGCCACCAAAGAGCTTGACGTAAAAGGCAACAGCATCTTGTTTATCGAAAACGTGGGGAATCTGGTTTGCCCCTCTTTATTCGACCTCGGCGAAGCAAAACGCGTGGTCATCATCAGCACTACCGAAGGCGAGGACAAGCCTTTAAAATACCCTACCATGTTTCAAACAGCGCAGTTATGCATCATCAACAAAACCGACTTACTGCCTTACGTTGACTTCGATATGGAGAAATGTAAAGAATATGCCTTGCGCGTAAACCACCACCTTGAGTTTATCGAACTTTCAGCAAAAACAGGTGAAGGCCTTGAAAACTGGTACAACTGGCTTAAAAAACTCGTTGAGAATAAATAGATACGAAACTATTGGAGGGACGCAACAGTATAACCATGGCCATTTAAATTAAAAAGGTAAAAATAAACATGCTATTTATCGACATCCGGATTCTTGATTTGATGGACATCTTTTTGGTGGCGGTGTTGCTTTTTGCCCTTTACAAAATGCTAAAAGGAACGGTAGCCATCAATATTTTTCTTGGACTGGTCTCTCTTTTTCTAATCTGGCAACTGGTGTCGGCCATGCAAATGGAGCTGCTTTCGCAAATACTGGGCGCTTTCATTTCAGTGGGGCTTGTAGCGCTTATCATCATCTTCCAACCTGAAATCAGACAGTTTTTACTTGCACTCGGAACGCCTTATTTTTTCAGAAAGTACGGCAAAAACCTAAGCTTTTTAAAATTTGCGTTTAAAGAAAAAACCGAACTCAACCTCGACCCCATTTTGGTAGCGTGCAAACACATGGCCTCGACAAAAACAGGCGCCTTAATCGTGATCACACACCAAAATGAACTGGATCAATATGTTAAAACAGGTCAAGTGATTGATTCCAGCTTATCGTCGTCGCTTATAGAGAATATCTTTTTTAAAAACAGCCCTTTGCACGATGGTGCTATGATTATTTCCGGCCAGAAAATCAAAGCTGCCGGATGCATTCTACCTGTTACAAAAAAACAAGTTAACCGTCATGTTGGTTTGCGCCACCGGGCTGCTATCGGCATAAGTGAGGTGAGCGATTGTATCGCCATTGTTGTTTCAGAAGAAACCGGAAAGATATCCTATGCCCTCCATGGCGATTTAACCTATCATGTTTCGCCCCAGGTATTGCAGGAAATGCTTATCGAAGAGCTAGGTCTGGAAATGTGATGCTAGTCGCTTCGCTTATTTGCGCACCAAAAATTTCGCAGAAACACTTTTGCCCGATTGCAATCGCAACATCGCCAGATACAACCCGTCTTTTAATTCACTAACATCCAAAGTAACAAACCCATTTCCTATTTCAAAAGGTGTTGAAATGACCACCCCCGACATATCTCGGACTTGAACATATTCTATTTCTGACTGCTCACTGATATTTATCCTTAGCTCATTGGATGCAGGATTTGGAAAACAAAGAGCGGATTCCGTTTCGAGAGTGTTAACACCTACCGTATAGCTATTTAGAAATGTGATATTTGACATTTCCTGCGTAATCTTGTCTACATCAAAGGTGCAGAGTGTGAAACCAGCTCCAATATCATTTGTCCACCAGTTGTAGGTATCAAACTCATCCACACCTGAAGATATAAGTAGCCAGTTTCCAAAAAAGCGTGTCCAGATGCTATCGTAAACAATCTTTTCCTCCTTTTGTCTAAGCACGGTAAAAGTGCCAATGGGGATGGTCATCGTTCCCCAGGCGTCGATGGTGGTTTGTTCTTCAGTGGTTGATTTATACCTTACTGAATCGACACCGGGCAGTGAATTGTCGGCAAGCTTGATGTTAAAGTAATAAGATTCAACACGTGAATTGCCATAATTTACCGGAAAATCCAAGTAGATATTCGCAGGAATCATGCTTGTGATTACAAAACCATAGTCGCCGCCGTCGCCAGCTACACCAATATTAGACAGCAAACTGCTGTTGCGGTTAAAATAAGCAAAAGAACCATCAGATTCCAAGGCCACAGCAAAGTTGGCCATAGGAAACTCACCTCCATAAGGGGTGTTTGCAGGTAACAAAAGCGATACGGTGTCAGCATTGTGGACTTTTAACGCAGAGAAATCCCAAACTCTTTCACCTCCGGCAGGACCCGGCGTAACTTGCAGACTGGTATCGTAAGCCATGTAGATTACCGTTCCAGCGGGGGCAATATCGTTGTTGGTAATGGTGATTTGCGCTTGAACAGCGACGAAAGCCAATAAAGCAAAAAAGGTAAATAATTTTTTCATGGGTATAGGTTTAAATTTTGCATTAACGAAACAAAGGCCCATCGGGAATAAATACGATGAGCCTTTTTGTAATATCGAGACAAATTAGCCGAGTAATTCGGCCATTTTTTTTCCAATTTCAGCAGGAGAGTCAACTACATGGATACCACACGAAGTTAGGATTTCCTTTTTAGCCTCAGCAGTATCGGCTTTTCCACCGATGATTGCACCAGCATGTCCCATGGTGCGGCCCTTGGGGGCTGTAGCACCGGCTATAAAACTCACTACAGGCTTGGTAACGTGTTCTTTAATCCAGTAGGCGGCATCAGCTTCCATATTTCCACCAATTTCGCCGATCATCACCACGCCTTCCGTTTCAGGGTCGTTCATAAACAACTCTACTGCGTCGCGGGTTGTGGTACCGATAATGGGATCGCCACCAATACCGATAGCCGTAGTTTGCCCCAGTCCTGCCTTGGTAAGCTGGTCAACCGCTTCGTAGGTGAGGGTGCCACTACGCGAAACAATGCCTACACGTCCTTTGCTGTGAATGAAGCCTGGCATAATACCTACTTTGGCTTCACCAGGAGTGATAACGCCCGGACAGTTTGGCCCAATAAGTCTGGATTTTCTGCCTTTCAGGTATTCTTTTACCGTTACCATATCTTCAGTTGGGATGCCCTCGGTGATACAAACGATCACACCAACGCCAGCTTCAGCAGCTTCCATGATGGCATCTGCAGCAAATGCTGGCGGCACAAAAATTACAGAAACATTAGCTCCGGCTTGATCTACGGCATC
>CAYWNI010000320.1:0-3772 GCA_964459525.1 uncultured Lentimicrobiaceae bacterium
CCGTGGTATCTTGTGTAATATTAAAAACAGCACTTACATTGGTTGGCGCAGTTACATTATCCAATACTCCCAGGTTGTCGATTTCCTTTTTACAAGAAATAGCGACAATCAGTACAAGGACAAAAACTGCTATTGATTTTAATAGTTTCATCTTTTAAAAAGTTTTGGATTAATAATTGGGATTTTGATTCCAGTTGCCGTTTGAATATTCAATTTCTTCAATAGGCACAGGGAACAATTCATTTTTTCCGACTACAAACCCGTCAATCTGGCCATAAGCTCTGCCTGTCCTAACCAAATCGAAAAAATGAATTCCTTCACCCATCAGCTCTACCCTGCGTTCGTGATAAATGGCATCGGTGAGCGCGGCTCCTGAAAAAGTAATGTCGTGGTTGTTGTCGCCAAAAGCACGACGACGCACCATGTTGAGGTATTCCTGTGCTTTAGCATCAGAAATTCCACCTCTGTTATTGGCCTCGGCAGCCATTAACAATACATCTGAATAACGAATAGCACGGTAGTTATTGGGATTAGTTAAATTTAAATCAGGTTGAGCCGTTTCACTTCTTTTACGGGGAAGGTATTTTCTGTTAAAATATCCGGTATGCTCGTAACCTGTCGAATACTCTGCCTCAGTACTGTCGGCCCAAGTAGCAATGTCAAGAATAGTTACATTTTTTCTGTAATCGCCAGGCTCGAATTGATCAACAGCTTCCTGAGTTGGAACATTAAAACTAAAACCTGAAGTAAAAACTGGTCCAACATAACCTCTTACACCGCTAAAACCAACTGCCACATTACCTTCGCTACATTGCAGACAGGTAAATCCGGCACCTTCAGCATCGGTATATTGCACTTCAAATACTGATTCAGAACCATTTTCGCCTTCTGCCTCAAAAATAGTATTGTAATTATCAACCAAAAAATAAGGGCCTTCAGTAATTACGCGATCAAGCACCTGTGCCGATTCAGTAAATTTATCTTGATAGAGATACACTTTACCAAGTAACGCTTGGGCGGCACCTTTAGTTACGCGGCCAACTTCGACCTGTGTAACAGGAAGAACACTTTCAGCATACATCAGGTCTTCTTCAATCAAAGCATAAACATCAGAAACTGGAGATCTTGGTATGGTAGTTTCATCGCCCAATTTGAAGCGCTCATTAATTTTCAATGGAATAGGACCAAACCATTTCACCAATTCAAAATGATAGTATGCTCTTAAAAAACGTACTTCACCAATCATGGATTCTTTTCCATCAAAGTCTGTTTTATCCTTGAATTCCATAAAATAATTGGTGCGCTGAACGCCGGCAAACATCCAATTCCAAATATCACTAAGATTACTGTTCGTTGGCGTTTGTATCATCTGATCAACTTGCTGCCAACCAATCACATCTGTTGGGCTTTCACCACCGCAAAGTGTATTGTTTGAGGCAATTTCGCCCAAAATCGCATTGGCATAGGTCGACTGTAGTAGGTCGTATGATGCAATCAGAGCCAAGTAATAGTCGGTTTCGGAATTAAAATAATTCTCTGAATCGATTGAGACTCAGGTGATACATCAACAAATTTATCGCTGCATGAATAGCCAAAAAACAAGGTAAACAAGGCAGCAGTAAGTATTGCTTTATTAAAAAAATATCTTTTCATCATTCAATTTTTAAAGGTTTATGTTAAATCCAAGCCAGTAGGTACGTGCAGCTGGATAAAATCCGGAATCGAACCCACCTCCAATTGGCTGTCCGGTTGATGCGCCGGGATCATAGCCTGTATATTTGGTTAGTGTAAACAAATTGTTGACCGCCACGAAAATTTTAAACTGAGAAATTTTCACTTTTTGAGTTATTTCTTGTGGAATTGTGTATCCCAAAGAAACCCGCTGAAGTCTTAAATACGATCCGTCTTCAACATAGTAATCGGAAAAGATGGTGTTGGTGGTGGTAGCATAAGTAACCCGAGGAACTGTATTGCTTGTACCAGGACCAGTCCACCGATCAAGGGCAGTAGCCAGTTTGTTTACGTCCGACTGTGCTCTTTCGTAATTGCGTACAATATCATTGCCAATACTAGCAAATGCGTATGCCACAAAATCGAAGTTTTTGTATTGCAACGAAATATTCAATCCCATCACAAAGTCAGGAATAGGATCACCAATATAAGTTTTATCTTCAGGAGTAATAACCCTATCACCATTTACATCCACAAATTTGATATCTCCGGGGGAGGCTAATGCACCCAAGGCGCTTTGTGAAGGAGCAGCATCTACCTCTTCTTGGGTTTGAAACAATCCATCAGTTTCATAGCCATAAAAATAACCCATTGGCTGGCCAACCTCCATACGTGCAGGAAACGCTTGACCTACGCCAAAACTTCCGCCATAATAATATTCTGTGCCATTATCTACTTTAAGCACTTCATTTTTTAGCACCGTAAGGTTGTAATTAATCCGATAGCTAAAGTGTTCAATGGCAGGGCCACGGTATCCCAATGCAAACTCAAAACCACTGTTTTGTACTGTACCAGCATTGATAGTTGGGCTTGCACCACCAGGGCCGTAAGTTCCAAGAATCCCCGTAACAGGTATATCAGGAATAAGGAGGTCTTTGGTGGTTTTTACAAAATAGTCTGTGGTAAAATCCATTCGGTCGTTCAAAAAGGTAATATCAAACCCTACATCAATTTGTTCAGATTGTTCCCATTTAATGTTGGGATTTGGCAAGGTGCCAATAGCCGTAGCATATACAATCTGACCGTTTAACACATAAGCGGCTTCGCCATCGAGTTGCGAAATATACTTATAAGTACCAATTTTATCTGAACCCAGAATACCATAACTGGCTCTAAGTTTTAGAAAATTAATCTGGTCTACATCTTTTAAAAAGCCCTCATCCGAAATTATCCAACCCACAGTTGCTGATGGAAAATAAGCTACAGCATTATCAGGACCAAATTTTGTAGACGCATCTCTCCTCAACATAGCCGAAATCAAATACTTGCCTTTATAATCGTATTGTCCTCTGGCAAAATAAGACAACCTTCGCTGATCATAGGTATACGAACTGGATGATTTGCTGTCTACAAAACCTGTTGTCAAGCTTATATCAGCAAATTCCCATGAATTGTTGGGGACATCATATCCTGTTGCACTCAGGCCATTTCCCCATTCCTGAAAAACAGTAGTACCAACAGTTCCTGTAACATGGTGCGATTCGTTGAAGGTGTTATCGTAGTTAACAAATGCGTCAAATGTGTAATCATTGTAGTTGTTTTTACTTTGATTCACCGTGCTGCGCGGAACGTTAAACACTTTGCTATCTCCATAATCAACCACTTTGGTAAAGGTTTTACCGTTATCGAATGTGGCATTAAACCCAATACGAGCAGTAGCTGTGAAATGTTTAGCAATTTTTGCTTCCAAACCAAAATTACCATTTAGTTTATTGAGGTAATAAGAGTTAAAAGTATTTTCGATTTGCTGCACAGGATTGATGATTTCTATACCCACATTGGATGGCGCAATATAAAAACTACCATCGGGATTATAAACCGGAACTGTTGAAGGCATATTTACAGCATTAAACAAAGCTGATCCCAATCCGAAATCGTTAAAAGAAGTTCGATCGATATGCGTATAGATAATGTTGGAATTAAATTTTAACCACTTGGTAAAATCTGCTTCCATGCTCAATCTAGCTGTTGATCTATCATAAGCTGATTTATCACCTCCCACAATACCTTTTTGACGCAAATCAGAAGCACTAATTGAATA
>CAYWNI010000321.1:0-3767 GCA_964459525.1 uncultured Lentimicrobiaceae bacterium
AGTTTTTAATTATTCACATTTATTTGTTAATTTCGCTGCTGAGTAGTAACAATTTACATATGGATCAAATGACAAAATATTTACTCAAGTTGTACGTAACCGGCAATACAACCCGAACAACAACTGCCATAAGAAATCTCAAAAAAATTTGTGATGAAACCCTTTTGGGACAATATGAGTTGGTGGTTATCGACGTTTTGGAATCTCCAGAGTTGGCCGAAAGCGACAAAATACTGGCCACACCCACACTCATTAAGCATCTACCGCCTCCATTAAAGCAAATTATAGGAGATCTTTCGGACGGAGAAAAAGTAATTAAAGGACTTGATCTGGAAAGAATATAAACCGCATATACCATGGAACAGAAAAATAACCATCAAATCAGAAAACTACCCACCGGTATTTCCGGGTTCGATCATATTTCACAAGGAGGCTTGCCTTTCAGCCGAACAACCCTGGTAACCGGATCTGCCGGTAGTGCAAAAACAGTATTTGCCACCCAATTTCTCGCCGAAGGCATATTAAAATATGATGAGCCCGGCGTATTTATTACCTTCGAAGAACCCGTACACGACATAAGAACCAATATGTTGAGTTTTGGGTGGCCCATCAGCGAATGGGAAGCGCAAAAAAAATGGGTTTTTGTGGACGCCTCACCTCACCCCCAGGAACCTCAGATAATTTCCGGCGACTACGATTTAGGGGCACTTTTGGCACGTATTGAATATGCCATAAAAAGCACCAAAGCTACCCGTGTATCATTGGATTCTTTGGGTGCCATTTTTACCCAATTTACCGATACTGCCATCATCCGACGCGAGCTCTTCCGAATAGCCTATGCACTAAAAAAGATGGAGGTTACTGCCATTTTAACCGCTGAGCGCACCGCTGAATATGGAGAAATTGCCCGTTTTGGAGTGGAGGAATTTGTGGCCGACAATGTCATTATTTTGCGTAACAATTTGGAAGAAGAAAAACGCAGGCGAACCATCGAAATATTAAAATTCCGTGGTACAAATCACAAAAAAGGAGAGTATCCATTTACCATTTCCACCGAAATGGCCATGGTTATCATTCCTCTTTCGGCCATCGAATTAAAACAAAAATCGTCCAATATTCGAATCAGCTCAGGAAGCAGAGAGTTGGACGACATGTGTAACGGTGGCTTTTTTCGCGATTCCATCATACTGGTTTCGGGGGCTACCGGAACAGGAAAAACACTCATGGCCACCGAATTCATGGAAGGGGGGATTTCCCGCAAAGAAAAAGCACTTTTGTTCGCTTTTGAGGAAAGTCGCGAGCAACTCTTTCGAAACGCAACCGGGTGGGGAATTGATTTTGAAAAAGGTGAGAAAGATGGCTACCTGAGGGTAGAATGTGAATATCCGGAAGTAACGGGGTTGGAAGATCATCTCATACGCATGAAAAGGGTAATTGAAGAGTTTAAACCCAATCGGGTAGCCATCGACAGCCTCTCTGCCCTCGAGCGGGTTTCCTCCTTACGTGGCTTCCGTGAATTCATTATTGGCCTAACCTCCTTTATCAAACATCAGGAAATTGCCGGACTGTTTACTTCCACCTCCTCATCTTTGATGGGAGGTACATCAATCACCGATGGACATATTTCTACCATCACCGACTCCATTATTTTACTCCGTTACATCGAAACATTCGGCGAAATGAGAAGAGGTATCACCGTATTGAAGATGCGCGGTTCAAAACACAACAAAGATATCCGAGAACTCACCATAGATGAAGAAGGCATGCACATAGGCAAACCTTTCAGAGACGTGGCAGGAATAATTACAGGAAATCCTCATCAGGTATTCAGGGGCGAAATTGACCGCCTCGATAATTTATTTGGAAAATAGAAGAAATATGAGAAATATGAAAGGTGCTGTACTACTGGTGGACGACGACCGCGAAAATCTGAATTTGTATTCAAAAATTCTCTTTGATGATGGGTTTAATGTAAAAACAGCCCTCAACAGTGCTGAAGCATTTAAACACCTCGATGCCTCGACATTCGATATACTCGTGTTGGACATTGTTCTTGGCAACGAATCAGGTCTTGATATCCTGAAAAGCATTAAAAAAACAGAAAAGTTTTCACTGATGAGCGTAGTAATGATTACAGGCATGCATACCTCATCAACCCAACAGGCAAGCGGACTGGAGCTGGGTGCTGACGGATACATTACCCGCCCGTTGAGTGCTCGTGAATTTCTGGCCCGCATCAATGCATTCATGCGGCACAAAAAAACCTTGAATGATTTGAAAAAAAGTGAAGAAAGGTTTTATAAAATTGTCAATAACAACCCTGATGCCATCATGCTTGGGGAGCCTTCAGGACAAATTAGATTTGCCAATACAGCTGCTGAACATCTGTTTGAACTATCAGTGGATGCACTGCTGCAACACCTGTTTGGGTATCCTCTGGTGGTAGGTGAAAATGCAGAAATCAACATTTTACGAAAAAACAAGGACAATGTGGTGGGAGAAATGCGAACCATCGATCTGGAATGGGAGGGGATAGACACCTTTTTGACTACCATCAGGAATGTTACCGACAAGAAAAAACTTTGGGAAGAACTACTGAAAGCCAAAGACAAAGCTGAAGAAAGCGAAAAGCTAAAAACAGCATTTTTAGCCAATATGAGTCATGAAATTCGCACCCCCATGAATGGAATTCTTGGGTTTGCCAATTTGCTCAAAGAGAATCGACACGACAAAACCGAAAACACCAAATACTTGGACATTATTGAGAAAAGCGGTGTGCGGTTGCTCAATATAATCAACGACCTGATTAGCATTTCAAAAGTAGAGGCAGGTCAAATGGAAGTGTATATTTCAAAAACAAACCTGAAGGAAGTCCTGGATTATATTTTCACTTTTTTTAAACCTGAAACCGATATTAAAGGTTTGGATTTAAAGCTTAAAATGGAGGTTGCGCCTAATGAAATAATAGTGAACACCGACCGCGAAAAATTGTATGCCATACTAACCAATCTGGTAAAGAATGCCATTAAATACACGGATAGCGGAAGTATCGAAATTGGCGTTGAAAGACAAGGTAAACGTATTGAGTTTTGTATCAAGGATACGGGAATTGGCATTCCAAAAGACCGTCAAAAGGCCATTTTTGATCGGTTCGTACAAGCAGACATTGCTGATGTGCGGGCTTTGCAGGGAGCAGGCTTGGGATTGGCAATAACCAAAGCATATATTGAAATGCTTGGGGGCAAAATCTGGATGGAAAGCACCCCTGAAGAAGGCTCCTCCTTTTGTTTCAATATACTTGACAAAGCATCCGCAAATTCTGAAATTCCAAAAGAGGAGGCAAAAACCAACAACCCGAAAAAAATCAACAAGTTGAACATGCTTATTGCCGAAGATGATGAAACCTCGGAAATGATCCTTTCTTTGTTTATAAAAAAATATTGCCAGAACCTGTACGTAGTTAAAAATGGCTTGGAAGCCGTTGAAAAATGTAAATCTGACAAAAATATAGATATCATATTTATGGACATGAAAATGCCAGTAATGAATGGATATGAGGCAGTTAAAGAAATAAGGTCGTTTAATAAAGAGGTCATTATTATAGCACAAACAGCTTATGGTTTGGCGGGCGACAATGAAAAAGCTATGGAGGCGGGTTGCAATTATTATTTAAGCAAACCTATTATTAGAGAAGATCTGTACAATATTTTGGATAAATACCCATTGAACCATAAATAGTGCCACTAAGAAAACACCCTTAATTCGAT
>CAYWNI010000322.1:0-3758 GCA_964459525.1 uncultured Lentimicrobiaceae bacterium
AACAAACTTATTTTTATACGACATTAGATTTAAGCTAACTCCTTCAGAACCATAGTTATCTATGGCGGCGAGTTTGTTTTCAATTATCGGTCCCGGTTTAAAGAGGAAGTTTTCGGAGATGGCTCCGGTAGGACAAGTGTCGATACAGAGTCCACACGACTGGCAATTGGTATCGGTTAATTTATCGCCCAAACTAGGCGCCACATAGGTGCTAAACCCACGATTTACCAAGCCTAGGGCGTGGTCGCCGGCTACTTCACTGCAAATGCGAATACAGCGCGAACACAGAATACATTTGTTGTTGTCTATTTCAATGTATGGATGCGAAAAATCGACCCGGTACTCGTTGAAATCTCCGGCGTATTTGTGTTGCTCTACGCCATATTCATCCGAATATTTTTGAAGGTCGCAGTGATAAAACTCCTGACAACCACACTCTAAACAACGCAGCGCTTCATTTTTCGCAACACTTTCGCTGTCGTAGCCCAATTCTACTTCTTGAAAATTCAAACGATTTTCAGGGTCGAGGGTAGGCATTTCTTCACGCATCTGGTGCACGAAGCCATCGGTATAATCAGCTACCACTTGTTTTTTAAAGTGGTCTTTTTTACTCAGAAACGGGTGTTTGTGAGGAACGAGTGTTTCGCCACTTAATAGCTGGTGGCACGACAAAGAAGCTTTTTTAGCTTGGGCGATGGCTTCGATAATGGTGGCTGGGCCGGTAACGCCATCACCTGCAGCAAACACCGATGCAATTCCGGTTTGCAGGGTATGCCTGTCGGCCTCAATGTCGCCCCAACGGGTTAATCCAAGTTTTCCATTGTCGGCATGACTGTTGATGTCGTCGATAAAATTCACATCTGTTTTTTGTCCGATAGCAGCCAGGATATAATCAACTTCCAGCTCATACTCAGACCCCTCAACTGCCACAGGCCTTCTGCGCCCCGATGCATCGGGCTCGCCGAGCTCCATTTTAATGAGTGTTACCGACTTAAGTTTACCCTCTTTGTCTTTGTTCACCTGAACAGGATTGTTCAAAAACAAATATTCCACGCCTTCGAGTTTAGACTCATGAATCTCGATTGGATTGGCAGGCATTTCTTTTTCGGTGCGGCGGTATACCACTTTCACGTCGGTACTTCCACAACGCAATGAGGTACGGCAGCAGTCCATGGCGGTATTTCCACCCCCGACAACAATAATTTTCTTTCCAGTAAAGTCAGCGGGTTTGCCTGTCATTTCCATGTTTTTCAGGAAATCTATTCCTGAAAATACGTTTTCGGCATCATCGCCAGGCGTACCTATGAGTGTTCCTTTCTGCGAACCGATGGTAAGAATTGTGGCATCATATTCCTTTTTCAGGTCGGCATAAGAGAGATTTTCGCCAAGATTTTTACCGCAAAAAATGCGCGCACCAAGCTCGGTTATAGTGGCTATTTCTTTATCTAGCAAGTCGTTAGGAAGACGATATTCGGGAATTCCATAGCGAAGCCACCCACCTGGTTTCGGGGCTGCTTCAAAAATATCGCACTGATGCCCTTTTTGCTGAAGAAAATAAGCGGCAGACAATCCGCCAGGGCCGGCGCCGATAATAGCGACTTTTTTTTCGGTTGCAGGCGCTATTTCAGGGATAAAATGGTTGTCGGAATCTAAATCCCAGTCGCTGACAAACCTTTTCATGTAGTCGATGCCAACGGGAGAGCCCTCGTCCATTAAGTTACGGCGGCAAGCAGCTTCACAGGGACGCACACACACCCGGCCACAAATGGCTGGCAACGGATTCACCTCTTTTATCAACGCCACCGCCTCACGGTACATGCCTTTCTCGATGAGAGAGATATACCCCTGCACATCCACATTGGCAGGACAGGTTTGAATACAGGGCGCCTGACAATCAGCATAATGATTACTCATGATTAGGTCTAGAGCCGATTTCCGCGACTTATGTACTTTGTCGTTATCGGTAATTACTTTCATGTCTGGCATAATGCGGGTAGAGCAGCTTGGCTGCAATCCGCGCATACCCTCCACCTCAACCACGCAAACAAAACAAGACGAATAAGGGTCGAGGCGTGGGTCGTTGCAAAGGGTTGGTATCTCAATGTTATTTCGTCGTGCCACATCGAGTATATACTCACCTTTTGTGCCGACGACCTGTTTTCCGTTTAACGTTATATTTATTTTTTCGCTCATAACTCAACTTTATTAAAACTCAAACTAATAAACCCTGATGGCATCAAAATTACAGCCAGCAAAGCACTCGCCACATTTGGTGCACGACTCCTGATTGATAAAATGAATCTCTTTTCGTGATCCGTCGATGCAACTTACGGGGCATTTTACGGCACAAACCGTACACCCTGTACACAGGTCAGGAATCACCTCGTAAGTCAGCAAAGCTTTACAATTTTTCGCCGGACAACGTTTATCGTGGATATGGGCCTCATATTCATCGCGGAAGTATTTTATTGTGGTGAGCACCGGGTTTGGTGCTGTTTGTCCCAATCCGCAAAGCGAGCCATCTTTAATTTGTTGCGAAAGTTCTTCAAGCAACTCAATATCACCCTCTTTGCCATGCCCATCGGTGATTCGTGTTAGGATTTCTAGCATACGCTTGGTGCCGATCCGGCAAAAAGTACATTTTCCACACGATTCCTCCTGGGTAAAATTGAGGAAAAACCGCGCCATATCGACCATACAAGTGGTTTCGTCCATAACAACCATACCGCCTGAGCCCATAATTGCCCCGGTTGCATTTACCGAATCGTAATCTACTTTTGTTTCAATAAGCGATTCGGGGATACACCCTCCCGATGGGCCACCCAACTGAACCGCCTTAAATTTCTTATCGTCTTGAATGCCGCCCCCCAGATCAAAAATAATCTCGCGAATACTAACGCCCATGGGCACTTCGACAAGTCCGCCATTTTTTATTTTTCCGGTAAGCGCAAAAACTTTTGTTCCCTTGCTTTTCTCAGTTCCGTATTTATTATAGGCATCGGCGCCGTTTAATAATATATAGGGGATATTGGCAAACGTTTCTACATTGTTGATGTTGGTAGGTTTGTTGAAAAGCCCCCGCTCGGCAGGAAATGGAGGACGTTTTCGTGGCATACCACGCTCACCTTCCACTGAGGCGATGAGGGCAGTTTCCTCGCCACACACAAAAGCGCCGGCACCTTCTTTCACATAAATGTCGAGATTAAACCCCTCGATTCCCATGATATTTTTACCCAGATAGCCTTTTTCGCGCGCTTGTTGCAAGGCAATATTCAAGCGCTTTATAGCCAATGGATATTCGGCACGGCAATAAATCACCCCGCCGGTAGCTTTCATGGCATAAGCACCTATAATCATCCCTTCTATCACGGCATGTGGGTCGCCTTCGAGCAGCGAACGGTCCATAAAAGCACCGGGGTCGCCTTCGTCGGCATTACAAATGATGTATTTTTCGTCGCTCTCGCTGTTGTGGGCAAATTTCCATTTCAACCCAGTTGGAAAACCACCACCGCCACGGCCACGAATTCCGGAATCCATAACGGTTTGAATAACTTCCATTCTGCCGGTTTTTTCATCGGCAATTTTACGAATAGCCTGATAAGCTTTACGTTTCTCAGCTTCTTCAATCGACTCAGGATCAATAAAGCCACAATTGCGCAGGGCGATTTTCACCTGTCCGGCAAAATACTTCTCCTCCTGACCCGTCATCACATCTGAATCAACCACATAGTCGGCAACTACCTGGCCATTGTTGATGT